>JAGWVZ010000349.1 GCA_018970625.1 Myxococcales bacterium
CGTGGCAATGGCCCGAAGGGATGATGGCGCGGCGGTTCAACGCGAAAACCACAAGGAGAGATCATGAGCAATCCCGGACTGAAGGAACTTCTCGACGCTGGCGTACACTTTGGCCACCAGACGGGCCGTTGGAACCCGAAAATGCGTCCGTTTATCTACGGCGCGCGCGGCGGTGTTCACATCATCGACCTTTCGAAGACGGTTCGCCTTCTGGACCGCGGTCTTGAAGCGGTCGCCAACACGGTCGCTCAGGGCAAGAGCGTGCTGTTCGTCGGCACCAAGAAGCAGGCTCAGGAGATCGTGAAGGAAGAAGCCTCGCGCGCTCGTCAACACTATATCACCAGCCGTTGGCTGGGAGGCACGTTGACGAACTGGGCCACCATGAAGGGCCGCGTGGAGCGCCTGAAGGAGCTGGAGCGCATGGCGACGGACGGCTCGTTCGAGAAGTACACCAAGAAAGAAGCGCTGATGCTGGAGCGCGAGCGCGAGAAGCTCGAGCGCAACGTGGGTGGCGTGAAGCACATGAATGGACTTCCGGGCCTCATCTTCGTGATTGACCCGCGCAAGGAAGAGATCGCCGTTCAGGAGGCCAACCGACTTGGCATTCCTGTGATGGCCATCACCGACACCAACTGCGACCCGGACGGTATCGAGTTCGTGGTACCGGGTAACGATGACGCAATCCGCTCGATCACCCTCTTTGCCAAGGCGATCTCGGACGCCTGCATCGAAGGCTCACGTCGCGCACCCGGCGGCGGAGGCGACCGCAACGCCGCTTCTTCCAACACGACGTGGGACGCCGAGACGCGCTCTATCGTGCAGGCCGGCGGTAACGATGTCGAAGTGCGTCGCAAGGGCGCTGCTCCGGCCGAAGGCTAATCGTACTGCGGACACACCGTTGAGATCCGTGTCCGCTTTCATTCTGAATCTACCTGAAGGAACTACCGATGTCGTTCTCCGCTACTGATGTGAAGGAACTGCGCGACCGCACTGGCGCAGGCATGATGGACTGCAAGAAGGCCCTGACCGAAACCGACGGTGACCTTGAGAAGGCCATGGAGTGGCTGCAGATCAAGGGCATCGCCAAAGCCGCGAAGAAGGCCGACCGCGTCGCCGCTGACGGCCTTGTTGGCGCCTTCATCTCGGCAGACGGCAAGACCGGCGCGCTGGTTGAAGTCAACTGCGAGACTGACTTTGTTGCGCGCAACGACGAGTTCAAAGGCTTCGTCGCGCTGCTCGCAAAGTTCGTTGTAGACAACCGGATCAACTCGCTGGAAGGCCTGCTTTCCGCGTCGTACGAAGGGTCCACGATCGAGGAGCTCACCAACTCCAAGATTGCGTCCATCGGAGAGAAGATCACGATTCGTCGTCTCTCGCTTCACAGCGCAGCCGACGGCTTTCTGGCCAGCTATCTGCACGGCGGCGGCGTGAAGGGTGCTCTGGTGGTCATCAGCACCGGCGGAGCGGCGCCTTCACAGGAGCTGCTGGACGCAGGACGCAACGTCTGCATGCACATCGTGGCTGCTGGCCCCCGCTTCACCACGCAGGCCGAGATTGACGACGCCACGCTGGAGAACGAGCGTCGCCTGCAGATCGAGCAGGCTGCCGAGTCTGGCAAGCCCCGTGACATCGCCGAGAAGATGGTCGAAGGCCGGCTTCGCAAGTGGAAGCAGGAAATCTGCCTCGCCGATCAGCCGTTCGTCATGAACCCTGATCAGACTGTCGCAGCCTACCTGCTCGATACTGGCAAGGCTGCCGGAATCAAGGCTGCGGCCACCGGGTTCATTACCTATGTGCGTGGCGAAGGCATCGAGAAGCAAGCCTCGAACCTCGCAGCCGAAGTGGCTGCCATGACCCGCTGATTCTGGCGGGCGTTGCGCCAATCCTCGGCATGAACCTCTCTGCTACAGAGGCCTCTCCATGATCGACGACATCATCAACGACCTCAAGGATGGGTTCGACAAGGCCTACACCAAGCTCACCCGTGAGCTCGGGCGTATCCGCACCGGTCGCGCCAGCGCCAACATGCTCGATGAAATTCGCGTCGACTACTATGGTTCCCCTACTCCGCTCTCGCAGGTAGCGACCATCAAAGTCCCAGAGCCGCGCATGATTACCATCTCGCCCTGGGATCGTTCCGTCATGAAAGACATTGAGAAGGCCATCCTGGCCTCCGACCTCGGCCTGAACCCGAACAATGACGGCACCCTGATTCGCCTCGTAGTGCCCCCGCTCACCGGCGAAAGACGGACCGAGCTGGTCAAGACGGCCAAAAAAGTTGCTGAGGACGCTCGCGTGGCTGTCCGCGGCGCACGTCGGGATGCCAACGAGATGCTCAAGTCACTCGAAAAAGATGGGGACATCAGCGAGGACGACCTGCACCGATCGCTGACCAGAGTGCAGGAGCTCACCGACAAGGCCATTGAGCATGTCGATGGGCTTGTGGCACGAAAAGAAGCAGAAATTCTGGAAGTCTGAGCTTTTCATCGTTCCATGTCGGCACCATGAAGGCTGTGCTCATGCACAGCCTTCTTTCGTTTTTGGGGTTCGCTCATGCGTCATCACTCGCTTATCGCCATGACGGTCCTGCTCATCGCAGCGTGCGGCGGATCGTCTCCCCGTCTCGTCGATTCCATCAACGAGGCTGCGACCGACGGCGATTCCACAAAAACGTATGACACCACCTCCACGATTCTGGAGACACCTCCGAACGTTACCTTTGAGGACTCCCGGCTATTCCTCACGACGCCATGGGACCTCGTGGCCAATGTCGATTCCTTTACGCTGGAGCCAGCCATCTGGCCATGCGTTGGACAGGAGCCGAACCGACCGGTCATCGCCATGGGTCACGTGTACCGTCTGGATGACGGCAGAGTCGAGCTGGTGCCATGGTTTCAACTCTCGTCGCCCATGACGGAAGTTGCACTTACCGCAATCCCTGCCGAACAATCTGCTTTTCCTTCCGGATTAAAGGTTATCTCAACAATCACAGCCGTTTCGGGCAATACATTTACCGTTCCCATCGGACTCTCGGAAGACGTCGAGCCCGGTGACATCTACTTCGTCATGAACGCAACGACATCGGGCGATCGTCTGGGGGACCGTATCGGGGCCATGGCGACGGTGACCACAGTTGGACGGGGGGCTTCGACGCTGGTCACGCAACACTCGCAAACGCCGCCACAGGAAGGCGACATCGTCCTGTTCGTGCAAAGTCACATGGACTATACGCCGTGCGAAACGACGCTGTATTTCGCTCTGCTACAGCCCGAAGCCGAGGACACTGGGCAGCTCTCTCCGCTCGCGGCCGCCGTGCCTCAATTACTGGCCGACTTTGGCATCTCGAACATTCTGTTTGCGACGCTCCCTCAGTGGCTTGATCCAGAGCCGGCTGGAGCAGCTCAAGCCGCTGCGGAAACCATTGAAACACTTGTACAGGACGATGACGCGTTCGGTGCGGTGGCGTTTGGGCGGCTCGACGGCAATACCCTCGTGTTCAACGCCGGCTCATGGGGTTCAGCGACAAGTTACGGAGGACTCATCGGCATTCTCCCCGGCGGTCTGCGTATTGAACTGCAGTCTGATCTCGAGACAGCCGCAGCACAGCTCGCGCCCAGCTTTGTCGCAACCGGCCTGGCGATGCGGGGCGACCATGCCCTCGCTGTGTACCTGCTGGAGATCGCCACTCGCGACCCGGACATCCAGGCGGATGTACGATACCACCTACGCGAGCACATCGCGGTGCGCTGGCTTGACCTCGGACGCGCCGACGAAACCCTCCGTATTCTGGAACACGATGTGCTCGCCAGCGCACGTTCAGGTGAAGTCCGTGCTCAGCTCAACGCCCTGTCGGTGCTCA
Source organism: Myxococcales bacterium (assembly GCA_018970625.1). The sequence continues at coordinate 3,860 of JAGWVZ010000349.1, forward strand.
TTTCGGTCTATCACAGTCTTGGAAATTGCGATTCCGCGGTCACGGCGGCCAGACAGTATCTGGACCTCGCCGAACAGGAAATTCCGTTGTCGGCGCGCGAAAGCGAGCTGACCCGGCTTGCCCTCTGCCTGAGGGACCTGGATTCGCCGGATGCTGCCGACGCCGCGACGCAGGCTCTGGACGCCATGCGCCTGTCGAGCGCGGCAGCCTCGCCCGCAGACCTGATGGCGCTTGAGTTTCGACTGGCCGAGGGTTCGCTTGAGCGACTCAGGGCAGCGTCGGCAACATTACAGGGTCAGGTCATGGAGTTGGCTCCGCAGGAGCAGGTCAACTTTCTACTCTTGCAGGCGCGGGCCTTCGCCGAGGTCGGCGATGCTACCGAAGCACAACTGCTGGCTGCGCGCGCGCTGGAGATTCAGGCACAGCACGAGCTGGACGTATCCGACAACATGAAGACTGCGCTGGCCCTGACCTACCTGTTCGCGGGCGACCGGCAGCAGGCGAGTGACTGGCTGACTCAGGCCGCCGCAGCCATGCTTTCGGACGGCACCTACGGGGGTGCCGCGCAGTTCCTTCTCTATGCCGCCCGGCTGGAGTTCAGCCTGCTGTCAGAGGGTGGCTTTGAACCCACACCCGAGTTCGTCAACGCCCTGGCACGCAAGCTGGACACGTCGTGCCGGCTGTACCGAATACT
>JAGWVZ010000350.1 GCA_018970625.1 Myxococcales bacterium
TGCCATCAAGAACAATGTACCAGCCAGAGCCGGTTTCCGTTTCTGAAGCGTCGGGAGCAGCACCCGTGTTCGTATCGAACACACGAGTGGCCTCATCATGAGCTCCTCCACTGGGCGCAGCCAGATGAGTCCCATCGACAAGCATCATATGACCACACTTCTTGCAGCGTGACCGACTCTGCTTACCGGCAATCTTTTCGTCGGAGATCGTGTACTTCGCTCCGCAGTTGTCACACTCGATGCGCATCTCGGTCTGCTCCTCTGTCCGCTATCTGATCATGACACGTGAGAACCACGATGCTTATCAGACGAGTAGCGGAATGACAATCGTGCCGAATGCCTGAACGCACGATGATGAGTTTCGTTCTGCGAAAACCAAAAACTAAGCGAGACGGGAAGGCCCGTCTCTGTTTGAGCATCCCGGCACCGATGGTCTAACTACTCGAGCGAGCCCTCGTCCGTCGCGGCTTCAATTTCAGGAATAAATGAACGGCGAAGGTTAAGAAGCGACTCAAACTGGCGCTGACCACGTTCCGTCGCGAACATACCATCGGGACGCAGCAACTCACCATCAATCATCATATCGCCGAAATCATAGAAGCGTGATTCAACCTCTTCTGCCGACTCACCTTCAGCATCCTGCGCAAACGCAGGTGCAGCAGTAAACGCCGTCAGGACAAGAACGAAAAAAACGAGTTTACGATACATGGCTAACTCCAGAAGCTTGAGCATGCAGAACCGTTGTACCTGTCAGTAGAACTTGCGTCCAGAGCGGGATTCAGTTTTCGGGTGCCGGCGCCGTCGCCTGAAGCTCGATTGCCGTGTTCAACGAGGCGCAGACCTGATCGGACCCCCGGTCGCAGGTCGATGCTGTAAGACCGCGAATACCAAGGTTCCGCGTGTACCATTCGATCGCTGAAGCATAGTCAGTGCGCTCCGTGAACGAAATATCACCCAGTCGCCTCGCCGCATACTCGTTGTCCTGGTGGGTCTCGAACGCGAGCAGGAAAGCATCCCAGGCAGCGTCTGTTTCACCCAGACCATACAGGCAGGCAGCTCGTCCAATGAGCCCTGCTTCATCGGACGGACGCAGCGCGAGCGCTTCATCGAAATGGAACTGCGCGGTCGCAAAATCCGCGAAGTCGAGATACACGGTCGCCAGATTGAGATGCGCCGCTGCGTTGGATGAATTCAGCGCCACCGCGTTAAAGAAATACGTTTCGGCCTGATCTTCCTCGCCGTTCGTCCACGCGATGACACCAAGTTCATTGTTGATATCGCTCTGAACCTTCACCATTCGTTCGAGCCGACCGGTGTTGTACTGACGCAAGGCACTCGCTTCGTCTTCGGTCAGATCTGCGTACTGCGCCTCGTCACTGAGCGTCTGCTGTGCGACGGCGATGAGGCCGAGTGCACGCTCCCACAGATACGAAGCCATCTGCATGTCGCCGGCGCTCTTGTAGTTCAGCGCCAGAACATTGAGAGCGCCCAAATCATCGCGAGACATTTCCAGAAGCTCAGCGATGTACTGACGGCTTCCCTCAAGATTATTCGCCTGAAGGTTCAACGCGGCAAGATTGGCGCGCGCTTCAACGTTATCCGGATCAATCTCAAGCAGCGCCGCAAAGGCCTGAGCTGCGTCCGTCGTGCGACGTGCCAAGGACAGAGCCTTTCCAAGATTCAGATACACCTCGGGGCGACTCGACACGGGCCACTCGTCGGCAACGAGACGCTCAATAATCTCAAGCTCGGTCTGAAAGCTCTGGGCAGCCTCAGCGTACAACCCGAGGTCCATCTGCAGCAACCCGATGTTCTCGACCGCTTCCCAGAAGTTCGCGTCCAGTTCGTACGCACGCTCGAAGGACTCCAGCGCACCCCGATAGTTGGTCGGGGTCGCTTCCATCGCAGCGATCCCTTCGTAGAATGCAGCGGTGGCGTCGTGATTAAGGCCGGGAATATATTCAATGACCGGGGGCGGCGGAGTGTTGTCATCGGTTGTCTGACCACCACCGCATGCGTTGGCCAGAAGCACCAGAGCAACAAACGGCAAGCTCCGAAATGCGTTACGAATCATGGGGTTCACTCACTACGATACGGGTCGAACAACCCGGAGTCTTCAGTCAATGCGACGGGCCTTCCTTCAGGGAGCGGGCGTTGCGGCAGGAGCCGCTTCCGGGGACACCGCGCCTTCAACAGGCGCCTCACCAGGCACCACAATCGGGTTACCGAATGCATCTACCGGCACAGCCGTGGGGATGACAAAGCCTTCGAAAGCCTGCTCCTTCGAGCTCAGGTCCAGAATGTAGCGGGTAGAGAAGAATGGATCCGCCGTGCTCGTTGCACGCACACCCTCGGCACCACCGAGCGTGAAGGAACGGTCCATCTCGTTCAGAGAGACGATCATCTCACGCGTGAACTCGGTGAATACACGCTGCTCCAGCGCGATGACTCGTCCAGCCTCCCAACGCTCGCCGGCCTTGGCCTGAAGTGTCTCACCATACATGGCCAGCTGCTCATTGAACTGTTCGTCCTGAGCGTCGCAAGCGTCGTAGTTATCTCCCGTCATCGCCAGACACTCGTCGTAGTCCGGAGCCGGAACGCGATAGAGGTCAGAGTCGAAGTCCTTGTAGAGCTGACCAAGCCTGGTGGCCGCGGCGACCGCCCACTCAGCGTCGCCGAAGCGGAACACTTCAAACATGGCACGCTCGGCCGCGGCCAATGCTTCACCGCGGGCGACCAACTTGTCGATCAACTCCTGAATCCGACCGGCCCGATACTCCAGATTAGACGCACGTGCTGTTTCGTACAGAACGTTTGCCTGCCAGAACAGAGCCTCGGCCGCATAGGGCAACAGGCCAACCCGCATCTCCGGATCCGAGATGTTGCCGCCGGGCTCGGTGGTCCAACCGGTGGGAGCGTTTGACTCATCGAAGGCCATTACACCGCGACCATACTGGTTACTCACCTCGCCATACAGACGAAGCGCCTCTTCCATCTGGCCCTGTTCGCGGCGAATCTCGGCCTGCATGTATGTCGCTACGAGGGCCCGAGCGACATCCCCTGAACCGTACAAATCGCGGAACGACTGAAGCCGAGCGTAAGACGCTTCGATGTTGCCGCGATCTTCCTCGAGGCCAGCGATCTGGAAGTAGATTTCCTTGGACGTCTCGCTGTCTGCGTCCAGCGTGAGATAGTGCTCATAGCGGGCTACAGCGAGGTCGAAGTTGCTCATGGCCTCATACAGACGCGCTGCCTTGAGCACTGACTCCTTTCGGAACTCGTATGCCGGCAAAGCGTCCACCTGATCGAACCAGGCCACCGCTTCGCTGAACTCGGCCTGCGATTCGTGGATAAGACCAAGCGTGTATTTCACGTCAGCCACGAGCTCATGCTCGGGGTACGCCGTGAGGAACTCATTGTACAATTCGATCGAGCGACGGATCTGACGAGCCTCTTCATAGGTTGACGCAGCGTTGTTCAACGCGAGCGGCGACCATTCGCTGTCCGGGAACTCATCATACAGGGCGACCTGCTTCTCAGCTGCCGCAATGAAACGCTCGTTCGCACCAGCCTCGTCGCCCGCAATGCGGAGTTGCTGCCCTTCTTCCATCAGGTCGACGGCCTGATTGTTCATGGCGAACGCCAGAGCGCCGGTCAAACCTTCACGATTACAGATGTCAGAGTCGCCAGCACACGCCTCCAGCAGGCGTCGTGCCACGGACTCAATCTTCACCCAGTTCTCAACGTGCGAGTAACAAACGAATGCGCCAAGCGCGGCGTTCTGCGCAAAGCGGTGATTCGGGTGGAACTCCACGATGGTTTCGAAACGCTGTGCGGCCTCTTCAACCTGCGATGCGTACAGATAGAGCGAGGCAGCGCGCCAGCTGGCGGCAGGGATCAGTTCGTCTTCGGGGTAAAGCTCGGCAAACCAGCCGACGATATCCACATAACTCTGCCCCTCGGTGTTCAGTTGCTGCGGGTCGCCGAAGAACTGACCATAGTCACCGGGTGCCGGCAACGGATTGTCAACGTTCGGGTTCGTGCGCGTCATGAACTCGTCGTAAATCTGCAACGCGGCGACGGCCGAGTCATGGGCATGCTCTGCAGCTGGGTCAGGCCGCATCTCCACAACGCCGAGGTACTGGTCGCCGGCCTGTTGCATATACAGGTCGCAAGATGCCTGGTCGAAGTAATGACCGTCGCAGTCACCCTGATTCGCGATCTGATAGTACAGCGTCTCCGCGTACTGGAACCGCTGTTCATACGCCTCTTCGGAATCACCGAACCGCTCAAAATACTCGCTGTAGTCTGCGGCAACTTCAGTGAACAGGTCTCTCTTCACCGCGGGGTCAGACAGACGACGCGCCTCGGAGTCGTTACGAATGATGATAGACAGCAGCCACTCTTCACCAAACGAACGGGCATTTCGCAGTTGCTGCGTATTGGACTGATTTTGCAGTGCCCACGAACCTGTCGGGTCCAACATGGCGATGAAAGAGCGGGCTGCTGACTCGTAAGCGTCCCACTGACCGATCTTCTCAAGCG
>JAGWVZ010000351.1 GCA_018970625.1 Myxococcales bacterium
AGAATCACCCGGGTCGAGGCCACGTTCAGCGCCAGCCGCAGCATGGTTGCAAAAAGCAAAACAGACGGGAACGATGAGAAGTCCAGCGGCTTCCTTGTGCCGATCGCCACCATGATCACCATCACCGAAATCAGGATGTTGAAGGTGAATAGCACGTCCAACAGCACCGGCGGCAACGGGATCACCAGCATGGCCATAATCAACAGCACGAGGAAGGGGATGCCGAGTCCCTTGAACTCGAACCCCGACAAACGCTGTCGAATAGTTGACATGGAGAGCGTACTCATCAATAAAACCGTCTATTAATCAATGACTTGCAAATTCATCCAAATTGGGATGGGTTTCCTTGCGTTTCATCTAAGCAATTGATGTGCCATCGGGCCCAGTGCGCGGATCGGGCCAACTTGAGCGCCGGCGGAATTAAAGATGCGTAACTCCCTGCCGATTAACCGGGGGAACGAGGACACATTGTCCTCAGTTAATTGTTTGCCAAGCGGTGAAAATCGGGAGGGGTTCCGGCATCATCGGAATTTCTTCCTGCCGATAATCGGCGAGCCGCAGGCTGAATCGGCTGCCTGTTCGCTGCTGAACAACCAAGAGGGGTGATCCATGAACAAGATGTCCAAATGCTCAATGCTGACGCTGGCCGTGCTGATGTCGGCATGCCAGACGATCCCGTCGGTCGCAGTGGCTGATAACGCTTCGGCAGCTGCCGAGGTCAAAGCCGATGCTGCGCCGGTACCCGCACCTGCGCCGGCAACGGTAGCCGAGCCGAAAGCGGCGACTGCTTCGCCAGCTGCCTCGCCGGTTGCGCCGCCACCGCCGCCGGTGGCTAGCTCGAAAGAGGAGCCGGTCAGCATGATTACGCCGATGGCTGAGCGTAATGCCACCATCCGCGCCACAGGCTACGCGGTGATCAGCACGCAAAACCACAAGAACCCAGCGCAGCAGCGCCTGATGGCGATCCGCGCCTCGAAGCTCGATGCTTACCGTGCCCTGACCGAACAGGTGTATGGCCAGCAGCTCGATGCAACTACCACGGTGGCCGAGATGATGATCACCAGTGATACCTTCCGCACCCGCGTACAAGGCATCATTTACGGTGCGGTGCTGGAGTCGATCACCCCGATCGGTGACGACACCTACGAGACCACACTCTCGCTCGATGGCCGCGTGGTGAATGATCTGCGCGTGCTGTACCTGAGCCAGATGGCTGCTGCACGTCGCCGTTAATCGACGCCGCAATTCGTCGCCATTAACCGTCCACACGCCGACCGGAGCCGATCATGCGACTGCGCCTGCTCTCGATGCTGATTGCCCTGCCGCTGGCGGGGGCAGTCACCACCGCCTGGCCTGCCGACAGCGTGCTGCCGACCGAGCCGAAAAAACGCCTCGAAGCCTTGCAGCATGCACTGATCAGCGCGGCGATGGAAGGTCAGACCCGAGTGCGCAATGCCGCCTGGATCGACAGCACCGGCAAGATGCACGAGAACACCCGCATCACCTCGGAAATGAAGGTGCGCAATGTACGCGTATTGAATTACCTGACGGTTGAAGAGGGTGTGTCAGCGGCCATCATCGCCGAGGGCAAGGGCGTGATGCCGGACGAAGAAGTCTGCCGTGCCAATCAGCAGCGCTATCGTCGCGAGGCGACGCTGGACGTGGGCATGGGAATTCCCGCCGCCGGTGCGGATCAGGCGTTCTGGGCGCCGTTCTTGCAGCAAGCTCGCGCTCGCTTTGCGGCCAGAGCCATGGCCAGCCGCCGCTGGTCGTTGAACCCGACTGCGCGTATGCCAGGGTCTGCTTACGATCGCCAACTGCTTGGCTACGCACCCGAGGTCAGCCCCTACCAGATGGTGATCGAGGTACTGCCCGCAGGTGCGCTGGGGATTGAGCCAGTGCGTCCGCCGGTCAGCCGCGAGCAGCGCGCGGCCCAAGCCTTGAAAGCGGTCAAAGATTACTGGAATGACGAACCCGAGAAGATTGCGCCAATTCCGTTTGTGGTGCGTCTGTCGGTGATTGAACGGCTGAATCAAAGAATCCTCTGGCAAGACGCGGTACCGCTGTTCTTCCCTGAGCAAAAAATCATGCATAACTCGCAGCCCTTGCCGGTCGGCTTGCTGACGGAGCTCGATAAAGTGGTCGCGCGCTGGCAGCAAAAACTCGATGGCGACTTTGGCTGCCGCCCGCAGAGTTTCAACGTGATGCAAGAAGCCAAGCAGGGCTGGGTCATTAATGCGGGTCAGGTGGCGGGTCTGTCGGTGGGCGACCAGCTGCTGCTGATGAACCGTGAGCAACTGCCGGCGCGTATCCTTGAGCCTGATAGCGGCGAACATCTCGCGCTGGTCGAGGTGGTGGCAGTGGCCAATGACCGCGCCGTGGTGCGGAAGCTGGCCGGTTCGGCAAGTGCTGGTAAATCCGGCGACTGGGTCGCGACACCCTTCTGATAGGAATACCGGAGAAAACAATGAAAATCGCTCAACGACAACTCCTGATCGCTTGCATCGCGCTGCTGTTCGGCGGTAACGCGTTCGCGGCTGATCCGCCCAAAGACGCGCCGAAAGCCGACGCCAAAAAAGAAGAAAAGAAGGACGAGGCCAAAAAGGACGAGAAGAAGGACGAGAAAAAAGACGAGGCCAAGAAAGATGGCAAAGACGGCAAAGAGCCCGCCAAAGCCGAGGCACCTGCCGAGCCGGAATTGCCGTCCAAACCTTATCCCAAGAATGCAACCCCGAAGGCTTTCGTGCCCAAGGGCGAGCCCAAAAAATTTGATGAAGGTACGGCGGCCGCCAAGCCTGAAGACAAGCCTGCCGAGAAGGCAGCTGACAAGGGTGACAAGCACGCTGCAGACAAGCATGGTGCGGACAAACACGCAGCTGATAAGCATGGCGCTGACAAGCCCTCTGAGAAAGCTGCCGACCATGGCGACAAGGGTGGTGAGAAGCAAGCCGTCGTGCTCAAGCCGGCCCCGAAAAAGCGCAAACCAGTGGCCGCCGCACCCAAGCCTGTGACCGACCCGGCCATGGCGACCGTGGCGCGCGAAACTTTGCAGAGCGCTGCACCGACCGGTGCCTACCAGGTCAAGGCGGGCGACAACCTCGACAAGGTCATCAAGAAAACTATGCCGAACACCCCGTTCTCGATGGAAGTGATGCGCGAAGCGTTTGCCCGCGCCAACCCCCAGCTACTGGGCGAGGTAAAGGCGATGAAACTGAAGCCAGGTTCGACGCTCAACGTGCCGGGCGCTGCCGTGCTGCGCCAAGTGGTGCTGGGTGACCCCGCGCCTCAGGCTGAGGTCAAGCAGATTAAAGCGGTTGAGCTGCACCGCGCTGCACCGGTGGTTGCACCCACCGTGGCACCCACCGCCAGCGACTTGAATCCGCCGATCGCGATTCCGCGTCAGGCCCCGAACGTGGCCTACAACGGCCCAGCACCTGAAGTGTCAGCCGAAGAAAAGAAAAAGTGGGTACGCTTCCCATAAGGAAGTGAAGCGGCAGGCGCCGTGAACCCACTGCAAGGCACCGAACAGACGGCCCTACCCGGCCGTCTGAATCCGTTTTATCTGGACGGACGCACCATCACGCTGCTGCTGCCAATTGCGCAGCAACTCGGTCTGCGCGACGGCCAGATCATTCAGGCTGCGCTTGAGATGCGCGGCGAAACCCTCAAGCTGCTGTACGGTGGACAGGTCATCGATCTGCCGCCGGGTTTGCGTTTTCGGCCGGGTGAGCAACTCTGGCTGCGCGCCAATCGTAGCGCCGGGGGCTGGACCCTGCGCGCGGTCGACGGGCGGGGCGCCAGTGGCGCTGCCCAAAGCGCGCCTTCGGCACTGAGCGCTGCCGCTGCCGATAGCGGCATCTCACGGCTGGCCGCGCTGTCGCTGCGGCCACCGATGTCGCCCAGCTTGCTCAACATCTTCCAGCCCGGCGTCATGAGCGGGCTGCTGCAATCAGCGGGCGACCCCGGCCTGGCTTCACTATTCCAAAGCATGCAGCTCTCGATGCGTGGGCTCACGCCGGGCGCGCTGCAGGGCGCGGTGATGGCCTCCGGATTCTGGCTGGAGGCCTTGCTCGGACGCGGACAGCCTGCACCAACGCCAGACACCAAGACCCTGCTGCGAAAAATGATTCGCTCGCTGGCCGACAAAGACCCGGTCAAGTCAGAGCAGTTACGCCGCGCGATTGATGATATTGAGTCAGCCCAGGTCGAGTCACTCGCGGCGCAGAGCCGTGGCGAGTTGGGGTTTTCGATGGTACTGCCGTTCGTTGATGCCAACCCGGTCGAGATCAAGTTTTTCCGGCCACCGCGTCGCCCCGGGCAGCAGAAAACGCCGTTCTCAGTCGACATTCACACCGAGAACGACGTGCTCGGCGAGATCTGGTTAAAAACCTCGATCACCGAGGCTGCGCATGTCGATCTGATGATGTGGGCGCTGAAGGCCTCGGTGGTGCGGCTGGCCAAGCGCCACACCCAGGCCTTGGCAGAGCGTTTGTCTTTCGCCGGACTGACCATGGATTCGTTTCATATCTTTCACTCAGCC
>JAGWVZ010000352.1 GCA_018970625.1 Myxococcales bacterium
TGAAAAGGCGGTTAAAAAGGGCGAATTATTCGATGCTGTGATTCTTGACCCACCGGCGTATAGCCGCGGAAAATCCGGGAAATCACGGGAGTTTTCCATCCGTCGTGATTTTGGAGCGCTCGTCGAACAGGCACTCGACGTGCTGGCGCCGGGCGGCGAAGCTTTTGTGAGCACCAACCTCGCTGACTTTACGCCCGATGCATTCCGCAAGCTGATCATTGGCATTGCGCTCGACCGCGACTCGCTCATCGTCAAACAATGGCAGCCGCAGCCAGACTATCCGGCGCCCGCGGCCGACTACCACCTGAAGACCGTGCTGCTTCGGAAGGGCAAAGGCGAAAAGACACCGTAAGCGGAACATCCGACGCCGGAGTCCTGCGGGGGAGCGCTGATAAACCACCGCCCTGAAAAGGTTTTTTCGGAATCGACATCAACCCTGTCGATTTTTGTGCGCCGAAATCCTCGACCTGTCGACATCCACTGTGACCGGCAACCCAACACAGTGGAGGACAAAATGAATGTTTGGCGAAATCAGATCAGAGAGCGGGTTCGAGTGCTGTTTCCCGTAGAAAAAGAGACCCGTGGTACGTTCGAATCTGCTCCGGGAGTACCGTCCATGAATTATCTGGCCAGCATGTTGAACCTGACCAGCATGACACCGGAGATGGACGATGATTGCGAGCTGATACAGCTGTTGCAGAACCGGGTACTGCTGATGTTTTTTCACCCCGACGCGTTGCAGCCCAGAGACATTGCCCGCTGTATTCACGACTGCATGCTCGCGTGTGAGGAAATCAACACGGAGGCCGGCACATGGCCACCACCCGGTATGCCAGAGCCGCCCCTGGAGTCGGCGATGTTGATCTTTGCGCAGCAGATCGCGACGTACGATATTGATCACATTGCTCGTCTGGTGCCGCTGGAAGGAACATCGTGGGCCTTTCAAATGAAGGCGACATCGAACGTGCGTGCCCGAGACGACGGCAGACAGGCGTCGCCGATTGTGGTCATTGATGCCTCATCGCCAGAGCTACCCCCGTTTGCGCGCTGGTTGTTGTCGGCTCCCGGACGGGACGATGCGCTCGACGAGGTGCTGGAAGATGATTCACTCCCGGCGAGCGTGCGCGAGCGTATCGTCGCGTATTCCGCGGCCCGACTGAACGCGCAGGCAACCTTGCATGTGCTGAGCCAGGGTTCATCGCGTCCGCCGGGCGGTTCGCGCACCGGTCCGCGTCGAAACTGACAGCGGCCGCGCGCCCGGTGGGCAGTGCCGCGGACCAGCCGAATGGGGCGCTGCGGTGAGCGGTGACGCCGGCTTCACATCGCCTTTGCGCGCGATGCCGGAAAGGCGCAGACTGGAGAGGATCTGCTGAAGTGGCCAGTATGGCGACCGGTGGGTCGGTTTTTTCACAAAAAGTGGTTGAACCAATCACGGAACGTGCGTATTGGTTCAACCACTTGTCGCCTTGCAGGTGTTTGCCGTGGCCACGACCCCCAGAACTAAAATCGCCGATGAAGTGTTCGTAGAGCTGCAAACGCAGATTCTCAGCGGCCGATACACGTCTGGCGACCGCCTGCCGCCCGAGCGTGAGCTGGCGCAGACGCTCGACACCAACCGCAATACGCTGCGCGAGGCAATCCGTCGTCTGGAACAGGCCCGTCTGGTGACGGTGCGTCAGGGTCAGGGTGTCACGGTGGCTGACTTTCGACACACCGGCACGATCGAATTGCTCGAGCCCTTCCTGATGGTCGGTGAAGACACGGCCGAGAAGTTGCGTGCGCTCACCGACCTGCTGGCGGCTCGCTCGTGGGTACTCGAATACGCACTCGGTCTTGCTGCCCGGCGCGCGGATGTGTCCGACATCAACAACCTGTCAGACATCCGCCGTCTTTTGATGACCGCTTATGCGGCGGAAGATCGTGCAACCCTCGCTGCTGGCTTTCAGCACTGGATGAGCGCACTCGTCGATGCCGCACATTCCCTGCCGACGCGTTGGGTGGCCAATCCGTTTCTGGAGTTGAACCGCAGCTTCATGGAGAAATTCCCGACGCTCTGGGTACTCGACGAGAGTTTTCCCCGGTACCTGCTGGAAACCGAAAAGGCGATCAGCTCGGGTGACGCAGAGCGGGCACGCAAGGCAAACCGTCAATACTACGAGCGCGTGGACGCACGAATCAACGAGCTGCTTCGGCAGGTCTTTGTCCATCTGGTCCCCCACGGGGGTCCGCCCATTATCCCGGATGAATCATGACCCAGATTCTCGGCACCGTCACACCGTATGCTGTTCCTGAAGAAGGGGAAACCACGCTGACCGACACCGCCGAACGCGCGACGGTTCGGGCGGTGCAATGGGCTAATTTCGGAAAGGGTGTTCCAACTCTGGAACGGCTGGCCGACGATGGATTCAAACCGGCGCTGCCCCTCGCAATGACTCGTTCCCGACGCGCCTCACTGCGCGCGTTGATTCGGCTGATTTGCCCGAATGAGGTGCCCATGCCGGATATGGAGGAACGTATTGAGCTGCAGGTGCGTCGCTCGATGGCCTATATGCCGTGGATTGCTGCCTTCGGTCTGAGTTTCTGCTTTGCCCTGCTCGACTGGTCGCCACGCTTTCTGCTGCGTAGCACCCGACGCCTGCGTCGCATGAATCGCGATCGCGCCGAGCAACTGATCGGTGAATTATCGGAGTCGAGCATCACGCTGCTTCGGACGGTCATGTACGCCACCAAAGGCATCATCATGAATGCGTATTTCGACCAGGACGAGGTGCATCGCGCGCTGAATTATGCGCCGACCCCGTTCATGCGCGAACGCATCTCGCTTCGCCAACGGTTACTCGCGGGACAGCTCGCGCATCCGGCCGACGAAATTCCGTCTTATCCGTTACCCCATGAAGAAGAAAACGGGCGCACGTCGACCGCCGCCTTTGTCACCGCCAACGCGGGAGGTGAAGTATGATGCACAGCTACGCTGATTATCGAACCAACAAGGTTTTCGACACGGATATTCTGATTATTGGCACCGGCGCCGGCGGAGCCGTTGTGGGCGCCGAGCTGGCCGAGGCAGGCTTTGACGTGACCTTTGTCGAAGAAGGCAGCTATGTGCCGACGTCGTCATTTTCGCCCTACTCATCATGGTCAGTATCGCGCCTTTACCGCGACGGAGGCGCGACCGTTATTCTGGGTCGTCCACCCATTCCCTATATGGAAGGCAGGGCGGTAGGTGGCTCGACCGTAATCAATGGCGGCATGTGTTACCGTGCTCCAGAGGACATTCTGGGCGACTGGCAGAAAGTAACCGGCAGCCGCGACCTTGGACCCGAGGCCATGGAGTCTCTGTTTGAGCGAGTCGAAAAGACCGTCCATGCGAAACGCCATCATGTGGCTGCCGTCGGAAACGACAGCCGCCTCATGGCTGCCGGTGCTCGTCATATGGGCTGGAAAGTGGAGATCAACAGCCGCAATCAGGAATCCTGCGTCGGTGCAAACAACTGTGTGCTCGGCTGCCCCACGGGCGCCAAGCAGTCGACGCTGGTGACCTACATGCCGCGTGCCATGCAGGCCGGCGCTCGACTGTTGACGGAGGTCCGTATTCACCGCCTGCGCATTCAGAATGGGCGTTGTGTCGGTGCGGTGGGGCGGGCCGTCCACCCCGAGACGCGCAAGGCCGACACGCGCGTCGAGATCAGGGCGCGCGCAGTCGTCGTTGCCTGCGGTGGCGTACAAACACCCAACCTCCTGCTTCGCCACCGCGTAGGTCGCCCTTCGGGACAGCTGGGCCGCAATTTTCTGTGTCACCCCAACGCGAAGGTGCTGGCGGTATATCCCCACGAGGTGAACGCGTGGCAGGGCGTCAATCAGTGGTGTCAGATTCGGGAGTTCCACAACGAGGGTATTCTGTTCGCCGAGAATTTTGTGCCCCCGTCTGCGCTGGCTGCGTCAATTCCCTACCACGGTCAGAAAGCCTGGGAGCTCATGCAGCGCTACAATCACATGGTGATGTCGGGCGTGCTGGTAGAAGACTCGAAACCCGGTCGAATTCACCGTGGACTCTTCGGAACGGCCATGCCGGTCTATAACATCACCGACTACGATCATCAGCGATTCCTGAAGGGGATTCGTCTGTTGGCGAGCATGCACTTCGAGATGGGCGCCGAGCAGGTCATTCTGCCTTTCCTGAATCAACCGGTCGCGCGCTCGATCGACGATCTGAAGGATATCGAGCGCCTGCAGACAAAAGCCGAAACGCTGGAATTGTTTACGGTGCACCTGATGGGCACCGCCCGCATGGGTTCTCGTCCCGAAGAGTCGGTGGTGGACCTCAGCGGACAGCTCTGGGACCTTCCCGGCGCCTATGTGGCAGACGCCAGCCTCTTTCCAACCGCCATCGGCGTCAATCCACAGATTACCATTATGGCGCTGGCCACTCGCATTGCAGGCCGACTGATCGACAACCGCGGCCGCGTGCTGCGCGCCGCATAAAGACAAGTCCGCCCTGTACATGGGGAATTTCGGACATCGCTATCGC
>JAGWVZ010000353.1 GCA_018970625.1 Myxococcales bacterium
TGCTCTGTTACGGACGCTGACGAGCTAACGAGGTGCGCTGGCCGCTTGCGCTATCGCCAGACAGGTAGCGCGACCCGGACGCCATCGCCGCGCTCGAACTGCAAGGTCTGACCATAGACCGTTGTGAGCGCCGAGATCGCATCATCGGGCGTTCCGTGACCGAGTATCTGACCGTTCTGCATGACGATCAGGCTCTCGAATGCGCCAAGGGCGAGGTTGAGGTCGTGCAGGACGACCACGACCGTGTGGCCCAGGGTCGTTCGCTTTTTCAGGGCTCGGAGCATGGTGCCGACACCGTCGACATCCTGTGCGCTGAAGGGCTCGTCGAAGAGCAGGAATGGGGTGTTCTGGCATAACACGCGGGCGAAATGCACCCGTTGGCGCTCTCCGGTGGAGAGTCGCTCAATCGGTGAAGAGCCGAGGTGTGCAATGCCCAGCTCATCGAGCGCGGCCTCTGCGGTCTGGTGGTCTTTGTGCGAGGGGAGCCCAAACGCCCCTGACCAGGGTGAACGACCAAGAAGCACGGTTTCGTGAGCGGTCAACCCTGCCAGGTGCGCCGCCTGCTGAGTGAGGATAGCGACGGTCTGGGCGACATGTTTCTGGTTGGCCGGCAGTGGCGCTCCATTCAACTGCAGCGTGCCCCCGGAAGGTTTGAGAATGCCGGCGATGACGTTCAACAGCGTCGATTTTCCGGTGCCGTTGGGGCCTGTCATGGCGGTTAGCGTGTACCGCGGGATCTGCAGCGAGACGCTGCGGAGCGCGTGCGACCGTTCGTGTTGCACCGAGATTTCGTGGAGCGTGATGCCGCCCTGTTCATCGGCCTTCATGTGCCCGCTCCGCGTTTGACCAGCAGCCAGAGGAACAGCGGAGCCCCCATGAGGGCGGTGACCACTCCGACGGGAATCGAAGACCCCGCCACGTTGTAGAGACCACGCGCGGTCGTGTCGGCGAGTGACAGAAAGAGCGCGCCGTAGACAGGCGAGAGCAGTACGACGACGCGGTGGTCGGCGTGGACGGCGGTGCGAATCAGGTGGGGTACGACGAGCCCGACAAAGCCGATGAGACCGGTGGCGGCGACGGTGAATCCGGTGCAGAGGGTAATAACCAGCAATGAATGGCGTCGAAAGGTGGTGGTCTGTAGTCCGAGGCTCTGCGCTTCGCTGTCGCCGAGCGCCAGCAGATTGAACTGGTGGCTTTTGGTGAGCAGCCACAGGGCGGCGGGGAGTC
The DNA here is from genome assembly GCA_018970625.1 of Myxococcales bacterium. Next base: position 1,228 of record JAGWVZ010000353.1, read on the forward strand.
CGACGCCGATGAGAACGAGCCAGGTGCTGGCGGTGAGTCGGGTGGCGTCGATGGTGCCCATCATCCACAGCTGCACGGTGCGTGCGCGGATAGGGTCGGCGAGGCTGGCGCCCAGCAGCAGGAGCGCTCCGGCGATGGTGTTGACCATGACGCCGGCGAGCAACAGGTTGTGGCCGACGGGGGATTGCGCGCGTTCGCGCGTGGCGGCTGCCAGCGATGCGACAAGGAGGGTGGTACCGAGGGCGCCGGCGCACGCAAGCAGTGGGGTTAGCCAGCCGGCCCATTGCGGGGGAGCAAGCAGCAACGAGAAGGCAGCCCCGAGCGCTGCACCACCGCTGATGCCCAGAATATAGGGGTCTGCGAGGGGGTTACGGACAAGGCCTTGCATGGCCGCACCGCTGGTGGCGAGCAGGGCGCCGGCCAGAAACGAGAGGAGCACGGCGGGGAGGCGGACCTGAAAGACGATGGTCGCTGCGGTGGATTGTGGGAAGTTGAACGCCTGCCGGAGCAGCGCGGGGTCTGCCCCGGAGCTTCCGACGAGGGTCCCGAGCGCAGCGGCCAGTGGCAGCATCACGAGGGCGAGGAGCCCGGCCTGTCGCAGACGACGCCAGACGGAGACATGGGCAGAGGTCACGCCGGGTACCGTGGATGGTGTTGAGTTGTCACGGTGGCCGTTGACCATGGGGAGGTGGCATCACAGGTAAATGAGTCCGAGCACGAGCAGCCCCCAGAGCAGGATATTGGTCACAAAGAGGGGGTCTGTGACCATTCTGTCGGTTGGGCTTGCAGACGTGTCGGTGCGCCCGGTGAGCGTGTAAAAGCGGGTGATTCCGAAGACGATGAAGGGAATGGTGAGCGGAACCCACGGTGTTCCGAATACCAGTCGGGCGTGGTGGCTAAACGTGTAGGTCGAGTAGGCGGTGATGGTGGCTACGGCGGTGAACGCCATGGCCGAGGCGACGCGGGCCTGTGTGTACTGTTTGAGCGAGGCGCGGGTGGTCGTGCCGGCGGCTTCATCACGGAGTTCGTGGCGTCGTTTTCCGAGTCCCAGATAGATGGCGAGCAGAAACGTACAGGCGAGCAACCACGCGGAGATATGAATGTGGGTGGCAAATCCACCGGTGAGCACCCGGATGACGAACCCCGTCGCGATGATCGCCAGGTCAAGCCAGGCGACATGCTTGAGTCTGACCGAGTAGGCCAGATTGAGGGCGAGATAGGTGGTGAGGCATGCACCGGCGAGCGGCGCGAGCCAGAAGCCGAGCGCGAGCGCGGTGACGGCGAGCAGCGCGCTGGCTGTGCGCGCGACGGGAATGGGTACGGCCCCAGAGGCGACGGGTCGATGTCGTTTGACGGGGTGCGCGCGGTCTTTTTCGACATCGAGCACATCGTTGATGAGGTAAACCGAGCCGGAGACGACGCTGAAGAGTACCGCGGCTGCGAGCGCACGCGCGAGCTGGTGGGCATCGTCAAAGCTTCCGGCGAAGACGACCGGGGCCAGAACGAACGCGTTCTTGACCCACTGGTGGGGCCGCATGCTTTTGAGGATGCCGATGATCATGCGGGGTGGGTATAGCGACAAGGCTGGACGCAGGTCAATCGCACAAGCTCACGGCGGCGGGGGTGCAGTGGGCGACATTGCACACATCGGATGCGGGCGAGGCGATGAAGCGGGGGTCGGGCAAAAGGCAAACGGAGTGGGTGGCTGGCGACTTGCTGGCGGTCGTTCGTGAGACGACATGGATGACCCGCCCATGCGGATGCTGGACGAGTAGTGCGCGGCGCGGCCGTTGGAGGCGTGTGATTGGGCAGGATGAGTTGGCAGGGTTTGGAGCGTACCGCCGCCCTGCCTGTCGCGTGGGTATTGCGCGCTGCGTCAGGCGTGGGCAGATTCGGTTTGTTCGGCCGTACGAACCTTTTCTGGATGAATGCATGTCAGACGCAGATGAATTTGTGGTGATCGTGGGCGCGGGCGCTTCGGGGTCGGTGATTGCGGCGCGCGTGTCCGAGAACCCGAATCGTCGCGTGTTGCTGGTGGAGGCGGGTCCCGATTACGGACAGCCGGCGCTGCTTCCCCGCGACCTTGCGGACGGTCGGTACAATTCGTTTCGGCGTCATGACTGGGGGTTTCGGCACCGGCCGACGGTGGGACAGATCCGGTTTCCATTGCCTCGTGGTCGGGTGGTAGGGGGTTCATCGGCGGTCAATACGTGTATTGCGTGGCGCGGTAACCCTTATGACTATGATGAATGGGCTTCTCTGGGTCTTTCGGAGTGGTCGTGGGAGAAGTGTTTTCCGGCGTTCAAACGTCTGGAGAACGACCTGGATATTGTCGATGAATGGCATGGGCAGGGCGGTCCTTTGCCGTTGCAGCGTCCTCCGGAGTCAGAGTGGGTGCCATGGCAGGCGGCTTTTGTGGAAGCCAGCGATCGCCTTGGGATTCCGCGCAGTCATGACACGAATAATCCGACCACGACGGGCACGGGTCCGCATACGCTGAACCGTATCCAGGGGCGACGGGTGAGTGCGGCCGAGGCGTGGCTGAGGCCGGCTGTACGGGCGCGGCCGAATCTGACGATCGAGGCGAATACGCTGGTGCAGCGCATTCTGTTTCGGAATCGGCAGGTGGTGGGCGTCGAGCTTCGCACGCCGACGGGTGTAAGGGTGGAGTCCACGCGGCACGTGGTGGTTTGCGCGGGTGCCATTCAGTCTCCGCACCTGCTGTTGCGGTCTGGCATTGGTTCGCGGCCCGATCTGGAGCGCCTGAAGGTGGAGGTGGTGGCCGAGTCGCCCGGGGTGGCGGCGCGCCTGCTGGATCACCCCGGATTTGCCGTGTTCTTTATGACGAAGAGCTGGCGAACGAATCGCCGTGATCCGTTGATGCAGACGGTCATGCGTTATCAGAGTCATGACGGCCAGCCGAACGACATGTTGATGCAACCGGGGTCGGTGATCGCGTTTCCGTCGTTTCAGCTGAACGGATTTTCGATCATGTCGGCGCTTGGAAAGCCCAGGGGATACGGGTCGATACGGTGGGAGAGCGCGCGCCCGGACGCGAAGCCGGTGGTCGAGAACCGCTTTCTGGAGCATCCGCAGGATCGGGGCAGGGCGGTGGAGGCCATTGAGCGTATGCGTGATCTGGCGAGTCAGCCGTGCATGTCGAAGCTGGCGTGGCACCTGGTGCCGCTGAAGTCACGTCTGAAGTCGGCCGAGCTGATCGATGGGTGGATTCGACGGATGACGGACTCGGGTTATCACCCGTGCGGTACGTTGCCGATGGGCGTGGCAGAAGACCCGAT
>JAGWVZ010000354.1 GCA_018970625.1 Myxococcales bacterium
CAGGCTTCCGAATGGCTGCAAAGTTCGGCGAGCAGCGCAAAGGTGCAGACGATCCCCGCGCGATCGGGAGCCTTTTCGGTGGTACCAGAATCATCCCGACCCGGCATCAATGAGAGATTGACCTCCGGCAAGCCTTCGGCGTCAACGGGGTTTCCACCGCAGCTGCTGCAACGTAGCTGGCCAATCCCTTTCGATAAGTTTGTCTTCGATCCGGCTGACCTTGACGCTGGGCCGGATCTGGACAGCGAACAGAAGCAGGTGCTGCTTTACGTTCATCATCACCTCCGTCGCGTCACCTACTATCAGTTATTCGGTATCGAGCCGACCGCCGATGCTTCGTCCATCAGGAGCGCCTACTTTCTATTGTCCAAGGCATTCCATCCCGACCGTTGGTTTCGTCGCAACATCGGGCCCTTCGGAGGGCGTGTTGAAGACATCTTCAAGTGGGTGAATCGCGCCAATGGCGTACTGAGCAATCCCCAGAAACGAAAGGGTTACGATAATCTTCTGCGGCAGGGGTATATCGGCGAATGGCAACTCGAAGAGAAGGGGCCTAAACCCTCATCGATAGTCGCGGCAAATGAACGCCAGAAGACGTCAACCACGGCGACTGAAGCCCAGAAGCGTGCAGCAAACGTTTTCAGGGCCAGAGCGATTCAAGCCGAGTCTCTTGCTCAGTGGAATGCGGCCCTTGATCAATATCACCGGGCGTTGCAACTCGAGGACACGTCAGAATTGCGTATCGCGCTCATAGAGTGCATGCTTCGGGCTCAACGTCCAACATCCGAGGTTACGGCAGAACTGGAGCGAGCCAGACAGGTAGCCCCGGAGAATGTTCAACTTCTGTTGTTGGATGCAGAACTCGCTCGACGCCAGGGCGCCACAGCCCGAGCTTCCCGACTCTACAATGAAGTGCTCAAGATCGATGCGTCGAATCTTTCCGCCCGACAGGGTCTGGCAAGGCTAAGCGAATCGAACTGAACCTTGTACAGGAAATAGTCCCATGGCGAAGGTAGTAGGCATCGACCTAGGTACAACGAATTCCTGCGTTGCGGTGATGATCGACGGTACTCCGGTGGTCATCCCCAACAAGGCGGGCTACAAAACAACCCCGAGCGTCGTCGCGGTCAGCGAGTCCGGACGGCGGCTCGTTGGGCAGATGGCCAAGCGTCAGGCGATCACCAACGCGCGGCATACCGTGTATGCGGCCAAACGCCTGATCGGGCGCAAGTGGGGGTCACCGGCTGTCATCCACTCGCTCGAGACTGTACCGTATCAGATCGTACAGGGTCCGCATGATGATGTCCGGATCAAAGTGCGCGACAAAGTGTACTCAGTGCCCGAAGTGTCTTCGATGATCCTGCAGGAGATGAAGTTGATCGCTGAGGAGTTCCTTGGTGACACCATCGAGCAGGCCGTGGTGACGGTACCTGCTTATTTCAACGACTCGCAGCGACAGGCAACCAAGGACGCGGGAAGGATCGCAGGGCTGGATGTCTTGCGGATCATCAATGAACCTACCGCCGCTGCTCTGGCGTACGGTTACGGGAAGCAACTCAATCAGACCGTGGCGATTTACGACCTGGGCGGCGGTACGTTCGATATTTCCGTGCTGCAAATCGCCGACGGCGTGTTTGATGTCATGTCGACCGGAGGCGATACGTTTCTCGGCGGAGAGGACTTTGACGCCCGAATCATCGACTGGCTGGCCATGGAGTTCGCAGCAGAGCATCGAGTCGACCTGCGGCAGGATGACATGGCGCTACAACGTCTCAAGGACGCTGCTGAAAAGGCCAAGATTGACCTCTCGCAATCCGTTGAATGCGAAATCAATCTGCCGTTCATCTACACGCGACAGGATAACGAAACCCTTCACCTGCAGAGAATGCTGAGTCGTGCGGCGCTTGAACAGTTAACGGCGGACCTGATTCAGCGAACGCTCAAGATTTGTGCGCTTGCGTTGGAAGAAGCCGGCTTGACCATCAATGGCATTGATGAGGTCATTCTGGTGGGTGGCATGACACGTATGCCCGCTGTACAGCGCGCGGTGAGTGAGTTCTTCGGTCGAGAGCCTCGCAAGGGCGTTCACCCGGACGAGGTGGTAGCCGTCGGGGCTGCGATTCAGGCCCATGCGCTTGTCGGTGAAGAAACCAGCGTTCTCCTCCTCGATGTAACCCCTCATTCGCTGGGCATTATGGTCCACGGGGGTGGTTTTCAGGTCATTATCGATAAGAATTCGACCGTGCCTACCTCGGAGTCACACATCTTTACTACCGTCCGCGACAATCAGACCTCGGTAAAGATTCTCGTATTGCAGGGCGAGGCGTCTCGCGCAGAGGAGAACGAAATCCTCGGCGAATTCGTGCTGACAGGCTTGCGAAAGGCTTCCGCTGGAGAAGTCGAGATCGAGGTCACCTTCGACATCTCTGCCGATGGCATTGTGTCCGTTAAGGCCCGCGATCTCGAGACCGGCAAGGCCCAATCCATCACGGTGACGGCCACCAGTGGCCTTACCGAGGATGAGATTAGCTCGATGATTCAAGAGAACGCCGACTACATGGTGCAGGTAAAGTCTTCCGAGCAGGTCGATGGCCGACGCGATAGCATCAGGCGGGCTGTACGCGAGATTGAACGCCTGATGCCAGACGTTGAGCTCGCGTTAGGGGCGTCGGAAATGGGTCGCGAAGTGCTGCGGAAGGCTCAGGACAGCGTCGTCACTGCCCGCGAGCACCTGAACTCGAACTCCGCTTCGCAAATCTCGGCAAGTCTTGAAATGCTTGAACGCACGCTCTCTGTTTTCCGGGGAATCCTGGACCGAGCTTGAGCTTTCCTTGCCCGGGCCATCGCAGTGTCTATGGTAACCCCACAAACGCGCAGCCTATTGTCTGCAGCCATCTCGGCGGCGGATCACGGCTATTTTGAAGATGCCCAACTGCTGCTGCGTGACGCACTGGATGCCGAGTATGCGACGGAGATCGCGTTGGCGATTGATTCCATCGAGCGGCGCGCTGCAGACTGTCTTTCTCTGGACCTGAGACCAGAACTTCGTTCGCTCTTTGCCAACGCTCACCCGATCTCACCGGTAGAGAGTTCAAGTGTCACTCCGATTGCTCAGCGACCGACTGTCGGAGAAGATTTCTGGTCCGAGATCGTCATCGACTTCGATGAAACTGAAGATGCTGGTCACGCCGATGGAAGGGGTAAAACGCCACTCTTTTCCGAGGTTGTTGAGTCGGTCGTGCCCAAACAGGACGAACCCCACATCGAGCCCCCACCGTTAGAGCGTCACGCTTCAGCCCGCGCGAGGTATGTGGCAGCGTCTCCTGCTCCGCCGCCGCCATCGCATCGACGCGCCACCAGCGCTCCCTCGACCGAACACGGGCTGCCACGAGGCGAGGATGCGCCTTCTTCCCGCAGCGAACAGCAGTCAGATGCCCCGTTCAACACTCTCCGAAGGCCTTCTTCGTCCAGTATTTCTACCATTGCACCGGACAATCGCTCAGCTGCAGACGCAAGTGACGACTCGATGGGCTGGCTCGACCAGAACGTCGTACCCACCACTTCGCCATCTTCCACGTTGGAAAAGGTAACACCGCGGGCGGGGGCAACTCCCATCGGCTCGACAGGGGTTGGTCGGGAAGCTGGTCAGTTGGACCCGTCTCTGATTTATCAGGCATCTGAGCGCGATACGGTGATGGTCGATGCCGTTGTGGATTCGGCGGCAGACGATAGCGGGGGTGTTGCGCACCACATCGACATGGTAATTCCCCCTGCGACCTCGTCTGCAGGCAACCTCGAACCGATTCTTTCGTCACCGCCTACTGACGGGAGAGCGGCCACTTCTCCTGTCTTTGAGCCAAGCCCGATTTCGGGCTCCATCGCTATACCCAGCGCGCCATCAGCTGGCTATGTGTCTGAGAGTGAGGGACTTTCCGGTTCAATGCCTGATTCGCAAGATCGCCACGAACCTGAGTTTCAGGCGGAGGAGCGTTCGGCCAGGTTCCGGGTTACTTCATCCCGCAGTACGAATAAACAAGCCCCGGTCGAACGAACCCATAGGCACATCCATTCCGGCATAGATGCCTCTGATAGCCCTCCGCCAACTCGCGAAGTCCTCGGTGGAACGCTTGCGCCCAGACCCGTTGATCTAAAGGCTGAATTGCAGATGCTGGGTCGTCGGATCCTGAAGAGAAATTTGAAAAATATTCAGGCCGCTCGCGCATCCCTCACCCCTCGAACGATGTTCCTGCTCGATCAGATCGATGGTCAATCGAGCGTGGAGGACATCATCGATGTGACCGGACTACCTACTCAGGAAGCCTACACGCTTATCAAACAACTGGTGGATAAGGGGCTGGTCTATCTGGACTAATCGGATAAGTGCTGGGTCAGGCGTGCGCGACGACGGCGTCGAATACCGAACGGGCCGCATTTGTGAGTGAGGCCTCGTCGGCATCGTTCCAAATGACCCAGGTGGCTTCAGCTATCTTGCTCTGAAGCGGCAGCTGCGAGCTAATTCGGTCAAG
>JAGWVZ010000355.1 GCA_018970625.1 Myxococcales bacterium
GGTTTCCGAAGGTCACCACAACCCCGGCAGCCTCTAGCGACTGCACCAGACGCGAACGCAGCAAGGGCTGTGGTTCGACGAGGTGGAGCCGAGCAGGGTTGTTCATCGGGCTCGGGCGATGCGGATGGCGCGGATGCGGTACATGGCGTCGCGCGCAGCCTGATTGCTGGAGACACCTTCCTGGGCGATAAACGCGTCCACCCGGGCAGCAAATTCAGCAGGCAGCGTGGGCATGGCGCTGAACGCGTAGGCAGCTGTCTTGCGAAGGCCGACATCATTCGAGCTGATGAGTTCAAGCAGCTTGGCCTGAGCTGTCGGGTCAGCGTGCAGACGAAGCCCAAGTTGCAGAATCGCGGCCTCCCGTGTGGACGCCTGAAACTCGGAGCGAAGCTGCTCGACCGTGGCGGCGGCGCGTTCACGTTGACGGGTCAACGCCGTCTCGATTTGCGCGGCTGCATCTTCCGCAGCGGCATCCACCGGAGGTGGTGTTTCAGCAGAAGCCGTAATAAAGGCGAACAGGTCGGTGAAGGTTGCATCCGACAGAACAGGATCCTGATTGTCGATAAGACCAATCAGGCAGTTTGCGTCGTCGCCGCACAAGGATGCGGCAAGGAAATACGGACGACGTCCGTACACGGGCAACATCTGCTGCAGCTCGGCGTTCGCCGCGATCATCGTCTGCACATGGGCGTCGTAACGAGCCATGTCGGCCGGCGTTGCGACACGCGCCAGAGCCATGAGTACATCGGTGCGCAAGCTTTCCTGCACATAGACGTTCCCGTTGCCGACGGTCGCCGAGGCAACTCGCTGCCAGAGAAGCTCCCGGTCCGCGTCATTGCCGTGCAGAGCGAGCTGCTCGTACACAAATGAGCGAAGTCCCGATTCTGCGGCGACGGAGAGGTTAAACCACGTCTGGAAGTTGGGCAGCAGACTACCCGGCGCATCCATCGACTCCAGCCGGCGCAGCATATCGAGGTCGGCAGGTGAGTGACGGTTGCCCAGACCACGGACGGCGGATTCAAAGGTCTGTCCGCTGAGCGCAAACCACTCCTGCTGGCTGGTCACGGGCATCAGCGCGAGCTCTTCGACCGGCGCCGTATGCGGTGCCTGCAGCCATGCCGCCAGCGCGTTGATGGCAGCGTCGGTACGCATGTCGGCCAGAGCGGCCGCTGCACGCCGAGAAGCACCGATCGGAAGGAAGTTGAGTTCACGCAGCAGGTTATTGGCCGCCTCATAGTCACCGTTCAGCATCTGAACGAGCGGTGGAACCGCCGCGTCACCATGCGTGAGCAATGCCATCTCGCAGGGGTCGTACGAATCGCCGAACGCGCCGTCGGCCGGAACAATATTCACCAGCGAATATACGAGCGCGCGAAGTGCCGACTCGGATGGGCTCGGAACGCGACCCAGAATCTCACATCCGTCACGCACGGTGGCGGCGCCGCCGACGCGTTCGGCACGAACTTCAAGGATCTGCGCTACCGCATCAGCCGAACCCGCGGCGGGAAGGCGCTTCAGGGCATTAAAAAACTCCGGAAACTGCTGCCGATCCGACGCGCGCAGCAGCCGAGCAGCGATCAGCGCCGCAGACGACTCGTCATTCAACTCGGCCAGCGCACGCGCAGCCATTGATGCGCGGTCGTCGTAATCACCGTTCAGAATCTCCACGAGAAGATCGCGGCTCTCCGCAGTCGGATACTCGATCAGACGCTCCAGAATGCGATCGCGATTCAACCCGTCATTGTATGCCTTGACCATCTCGGCCACGCAAAGACCGGCTCCCGACCCTTCCAGATCGCTCAAGTGGCTGAAAGCAGACTGATTACCGACCGAGATTTCCTCACATACGTACTGAGGATTCTCCCAGTCCACCGGACGGCATGCCGATGAAAACATGGCACCGCCCATAAGGACGGCCGCGGTGCACACCTGGAGCGACCTGTTCATCCAACTTCTCCATGTAACTGGAACGACGCAACCTGAAGCGTGCGCCTTCGTTCCGTGCGAGCGCCAACGATCATCCTGATCGCGGCATGCTAGTAAAACCGGGGCCGAATTATACGTCCGCCACTCCCGAACTGTCAATCACGCATCCGGTCAAGCAACGTGCTTCGACGATGCTCCGTCAATGCGCCTCTTTGCATGGCTCCGCCCGCAACTTCCTTGAATGTCCACAAGGCCATTGCAGCGGGCGCACCGTCGTGACGCCTCTATTGAGGCAACGGACTCACGCCGCTGCCCGCGCTCGCTTCCTGAGGGATCGCGCCCTGATTTACCGCTTCATCCTCCGGCTCAAGGCCCCATCGGTCCTCAAAATACTCGACCTGCGCAGTCTCGAGGAGCTCTCTGACCAACGCGCTGCGAAGCGTCTGACGGTTCTGTCGCAGGAGCATCATCCGAATGCTGTCCTCTACTTCGTCCAGAGCACGAACCCCCGCATTCCGACGGTCACGCACCAGAAAAAGCTGATAACCCAGTTGCGTCCGAACGGCCTCCGTCACCTCGCCTACCGGCGCCCTGAAAAGCACCTCTTCCACACCATCTTCTGCGAGATGGGGCCGAGCACCTCGCTCGATCCAGCCCATATCGCCTGACCGGGAACGGTCTGCACCTTCGGATTCCGTCCGAGCCACCTCGGCGAAATCTTCGCCCGCTGCCAGCCGCGCACGAATGGCGTTGATGCGGTCGCGTGCGGCAGTCTCCTGCTCTTCTGGCGCATTCCGCCGCACTCGAATTGTGATGGTGCTCACCAGTGCACGGTCTTCGGCTCGCCAACGCTCCTGATTCTCGGCGTAATGTGTTTGCAGCTGCTCTGCCGTTGGCTCCAGCGTACCGCGCGCCGAGAGCACGCGATCCTGTTGAAGCTCCATGCGCTTTTCGGCCATGAACTGGTCACGCGTCACGCCCCGTGATTCGAGCAGCCGCGTAAAAAGCCTCTCATCATCAAAGACATGCGGAATCTCTGTGCGCACAAAGGCGCTCAACTCCTCGTCGCTGACAGCGATATTCTGGCTCTGTACGTAATCCGCGATCACCTGCTCATGCACAGCATTCAGGACCACCTGACGACGGCGGTGGTTGCGCCACCGGGCATTCGTGGGCTCGCGGTCCGGCAATCGCTCAAAGCGAGTCACAGCTTCCTGCACCTCGGACTGCAGCTCTTCCTGCGTCAGAACGGCCCGGCCACCTACCGCAGCCACCGCATTCTCAGGGATCGCCGCCTCGGAATCGACCTCTACACCCGCCCCACGTCCACTGCTGCCCTCAGGTGCCACGCCACTTCCAGGCGCCACCGCGGCACTGCCGACTTCGGGGCCGGGAGCTGGCGGAGCAGACTGGCAAGCGACGAGCAGGGCCAAAGCCAGAAACAACGCGTTCCTTACAACCGACTTTCTCACGTCACCATCCTCGGCTTGATCGCTGACCACACGACCCTATGGCTGGACGCCAATGGCTCAATCTGCCGCAGTGTGCAGCGCACCTGCGGATGAGCCTGATTCTATATAGGCCGCTGCTGTACCACGCATTCCCGCGGAGTAAACCCCCATGTCACGCTTCGAACACTACACGTTGCAACCCCGAGACGTGCACGCAGCGCAATCCCACGGTGGTTTCATCATTCTCGACGTCAGGGAACCTTTCGAGCTGCAAATCTGCTCTGTCGCCGGAGCCGTGCACATCCCGATGTCCACGTTACCCCAACGCCTTCATGAGTTGGACGCCAGCGTACCGATTGCATGCCTGTGCCACCATGGTGTGCGCAGTCATCGCGTTGCGATGTGGCTGCAGGCTCAAGGGTATGAGACCTACAACATTGAAGGCGGGATTGATGCGTGGGCAGACGAGGTGGAGCCCCAAATGCCCCGTTACTAAGCCCCGTTTGCGTCAATGTTCAGGTTCAGTGGCCCACGTGGCTGCCCCGCGACACGCTGCCCATGGCGAAGGCGCCGTGCACGTCAGGCGCGCGCGCTCGGTGCGGTAGGCGCCTTACCCAGGGCCTCCTTGCGAGACAGACGAATCTTGCCGTTGCCCTCAATTCCAGTGCAACGAACAATGATCTCCTCGCCTTCCCGAACCACGTCGTCGACACGATCGATGCGCTCCTCAGAGAGCTCCGAGATGTGACAAAGGCCGTCCACACCGGGCAGGATCGTCACGAACGCACCGAAGTCAGTAATTTTGGCGACCGTGCCAAGATAGATGTCTCCGATGGTCGGCTCAGCCGTCAGGGCCTTGATGATGTCAATGGCTTCAGCGGCAGCTGTACGGCTGCTGGATGCCACCTTCACCGTGCCGTCATCCTCCACGCTGATGGAGCAACCCGTGCGTTCCTGAATGCTACGGATCGTCTTTCCGCCCGAGCCAATGACGTCGCGGATACGATCCACACTGATCTGAATCTTGGTAATGCGGGGTGCATACTCGGAGAGGTCTTCGCGCGGCGCCGAGATGGCAGTCTCCATTTTGCCCAGAATGTGCAACCGCCCTTCGCGGGCCTGCTGCAGGGCCGAAGCCATTACATC
>JAGWVZ010000356.1 GCA_018970625.1 Myxococcales bacterium
CGAAGCTGTACGACTTCTCGACGGCTGCCGTCACGCCGGGTGCGAACACGATCCAGGCTGGTCTTAACACGTTGTGGGCTTCGCTCGTGCGTGGTGCCGACCGACCGGACTTGATCGTTCTCGATAACACCTACTGGAGCTACTACATGAGCTCCTTGCAGGCTCAGCAGCGCTTCACCGATCCGGCCACCGGCTCGCTTGGCTTCCCGACCGTGAAATTCATGGACGCGGATGTCGTGCTCGACGGCGGTATCGGCGGCTACTGCCCGGCTGCGACCGGCTTCATGCTCAACACGAAGTACCTGTTCCTCCGTCCGCATCGCGACCGGAACATGGTTTCTTTGAGCCCGAACCGTCGCTACGCCATCAACCAGGATGCCGAGGTGCAAATCCTGGCGTGGGCGGGCGCTCTCACATCGTCTGGCGCTCAGTTCCAGGGCCGTATCCAGAACTAATGACCTCGTGGTGGGGTCACCCTTGCCTTACCGGGTGGGGTGACCCCTCGCTCGGTAAGGCTTTTTTGGGAGAGTGAAATGGCAGCGACTTACAGCGCAGCAGTAAACGCCAACAATCCCGCGGTCGTTGATACCAACGCCTCGCAGGATACGGGCGCTGCCGTTGAGGGCATTGGCCTTCGCGGCAACGACGGGGTGAGTCTTGGCGGTTCGCGTATCGGCGGTTCGCCGGGCACGGACTTTAAGTACGAAACCAACGTCGCTTAATGACCGAGCGGGGCTTCGGCCCCGCTTTTCTTTGATCAAATAAAAGGAAAACACATAGTGAACACCGCCACGATGCCGACAGATTGGGCCGCGATAGCAGACGCTCCAGGTCTTGATGAAGATCGGTTCTCTGCTGACGCGAAGTTGTTTGTGCAGTTCTTCCGAAAGCCGGTATTGCAGCCGGGTTTGTCAGAGCAGGAAGGGCGCGCGATTTACAAAGAAGTCGACTACATCAAGATTATGGTGCCTGGCGACAAGCTGAGCGTAATTGAGCGTCCGGTTGACTCAATCGACGCGCGCCGGTTTGCCGATAGATACCAGAAGTGGAAGGCTGGGCAGGGCAATGCGATAGAGGGTACGCCTATTTCGTCGCTGCCAAAGATGACGCCGTCCAAGGTCGAGGAATACAAGTTCTTTGGCCTGCACACGGTCGAGCAGCTTGCGGATGCAAACGACAACCTCGGCCAGAAGTTCTTTGGCTTTCAAGAAGACAAGCGCGCCGCGAAGGCGTTTCTCGAGATCGCGAAGGGCAATGCCCCAATTGAGAAGATGAACGAAGAGCTGAAGGCGCGCGACAGCAAGATCGAAGAGCTGCAGGCGCAGATTGAAGCGATTACCAAGATGATGGGTTCCAAGTCGGGAAAGTCCAAGACTGACGCGGAGTAAGGAAACCGGATGGCTTATCAGATCGTAGACGAATCGTCCCTCTCGGCTATCGTTCAAAACGTAGCCGCGCTGGTGAGCTATCCGACCCCGTCCGACCCGGCGGGATCTCCCGACCCGTCTGTGCAACAGATGGTGCAGGCAGTAAACCTTGCCGGGTACGACTTGCTGTCAATGAACGATTGGCAGGAGCTGCAGAAAGTTCACGAGATGCAGATCGAGGCGGCGACGGCTGGACAGTCCGAGCGCGCGTTCGATCTGCCCGAAGACTTCTACGAGTTCGTCGATCAGACGCAGTGGAACTCGTCAATGCAGTGGCCCGCAATCGGCCCGATTTCGCCGCAGTTCTGGCAGCAGCTCATCATTCGTCAGACGCTGCCGACGCTGTCGTTCTATTGGCAGATTCGCGGTAACAAGCTCTATATCCTCGTCCCACCCACCGAAGCGCAAACACTCTCGTTTTATTACCAGAGCTTCGCGTGGGTGCGCGACCAGGACAACCCTGATGTCTACAAGAATCGCGCGACAAAAAACGGCGACGTGATTTTGCTCGACTCGTATCTTGTGACGCTGCTTGCGCGTACGAAGTGGCTTGAGATGAAGGGGCTTGACTCGTCCGCAGCAATGCGCGACTTCCAGGTCAACTACGAAAACCGCAAGGGCAACGAGAAGGGCGCTCCAGTTTTGACGATGGTTCGTACCTTCCAATACCCGTACATTCAGCCGCTGACCAATACGCCTGACACCGGATTTGGAGGCGTCGGCTAGTGCCGCTTGTCCCGCTAAAGTCGTGGAAGGTGCCGCGACTGGCGGCTGCTGCGCAGGTGTCGCAACTCATTGTGTCTCCGGCTCCGGTCGGCGGCCTCAACTATCGCGACCCAATCAGCAACATGGCGCTCACCGATGCGCTAGTGATGCGCAACTTCATTCCGAAGCAGACGGGCGCCGAGCTACGCCGCGGGTGGCAGTACCACACGCTGCCACTTGTCGAATCTGGACAGTTCAAGTCGTTGTTCTCGTACAACGCGCCAGACCCAGCAAATAGCAAACTCTTTGCTGCGGCCGACGGAAACATCTACGACGTGACGACGGCGAACATTGCGCCTGTCGAAGACGTATCGTCGACGGGTAGCACGCTCAACCTTTGGAACACGACGCAGTTTTCAACTGTCGCGGGTAACTTCCTGCTTGCAGTCTCGCCAGGCGCTGGCTACTGGACGTACAACGGCACAACGTGGACGCAGCAGACGGTGACCGGCTTGCCGGCCAACCCGACGAGCGTCGCGGTGTGGAAGAACCGCGTGTGGTTTACCGTGCAAGACAGCGCGAGCGTCTATTACCTCGACACGGCCAACGCTATAACCGGCACCGCGGTCGAGTTCCCAATGGGCGGCACGCTGCGCAACGGCGGCTACGTGCGCGGCCTTGTTAACTGGACGCTCGACGCCGGTATGGGCATTGACGACTACCTCGTCGTCGTCGGCTCGCAAGGCGACGTGTCGATTTGGCAGGGCACAGATCCGTCAGACCCGACGAAGTTTGGCATCAAAGGTGTGTGGTACGTGGGCCCGGTGCCTCGCTACGGGCGCTTCTTTACTAACTTTGGCGGCGACGTGATGTTGCTGTCGGAGCTCGGCATTGTGCCGGTGTCGCGTCTGGTCAACGGCCAGTTCAGCGAGATTCAGCCTGGCCCAGCTCAAAAAATTCAGTCGGTTTTGTCGCCAGTCATCAGCAAGCTGCGCGACGAGATCTCGTGGGACGTGTACTTAGTGCCGAGCTCCGATGTACTCGTCATTAAGCTGCCCGAGGTCGATGGCACGTACGAGCAGTACGGCATGAACATCAATACCGGCGCGTGGTGCACGTTCTCAGGTATGCCGATGACAGCAACGGCGATGCTTAACGGACAGTTGTATTTCGCGACCGACGACTCTGCGGTGGCGAAAGGCTTTTACGGCGAGCTTGACCAAGTCGACACCGACGGCAATGGCGGCGAGGCTGTTGATGGCGAATTACAGACGTGCTTTAACGCGTTCAACACGCCAGGGCAGCTCAAGCGCTTCACGATGGTTCGCCCAGTGTTTATCGCGCGCCAGCCGCCCTCAATCAAGCTGCGCCTTAATACGCAGTATTCGTTTGGCAACGTCGCTGGTGCGCCGTCGTTTACGACAGAGCCGCGCCCCGAGTGGGACGATGCGCAGTGGAACTTGGCGCGCTGGGCGTCTTCGTCAAATACATACGAATTATGGATTGGCGTCACGGGGCTTGGTTATTACGGCTCGTTGCGCATGCGTATCCGAGGTCTTGGTGGCTCGACGATTTTCGCGAGCTTCCATGTGATGAGTGAAGTCGGCGGGGTGATGTGATGGCAGAAGGAACAGCAAACCCTCTCATTATGGCGCTTCGCGCTAATACGGCTCCGTCCGGCTCCATGCCACCCGGCGTCAAAAATATCTCGTTTCCCTGGCAGACCAATAACACCGGGCCGCTGGTGATTCCAAACCGACCGATTAAGCCCAAGGTAACGACGCCAACACCGCCGCCGCCTGCAACGACGCAGGCTGTGAAGCCGCCTGCGCCAAAGACCGCGGAAGACTTCATAAACGGTAATTTTCGATACCAGGACTTGCCCGGCTATGGCGGCGACAACTGGGATCGGATGACGGGCAACAACCCGAACCCCACGGCGTTAGTGCTCAACGCGAACAAGGATCGAGTCGACTACGTCGACACGGCCAACCCTGTATTGAACTACGCGCAGAAGAATCCGCAGCAGCCCCCGATGTCTCCTGTGGCGACAATTGGCATGGACGAGATGGGCGACAAGTTCGGATTAAATGTTGGCGACTGGTCAGGAGTGCCGACGAACGCGCCTAGCGGGGATATGCCTGCGGCTGATACGTCGGCGGCATCTGCCGTCGCATCCACGCCTGTCAGCGATGAGATGTCGGTTCGGCAGACGCTCGAGAAAATCCTCGCCGATCAATCGCCGCAGCAGATAGAGCCGCCGACGCAGGTGGCGCCGCCGGCTGATTTGGATATTCAAGCGTTTGACAGCGGCATCGATTTTCAGATGCCCGAGATGCTGTTCCAAACCCCGGCGCCGTTCGTGCCGGGCTTTACGCCGCAAGCTGAT
>JAGWVZ010000357.1 GCA_018970625.1 Myxococcales bacterium
ATCCGAGTGCTCCCCAAGGTTCACCAGCCAGGGCCGCACCCGCACAATCAACTTGTGGAACGGCACCTCGCTCACGCGCTCACTCTTGAACACGATCTGCGACATCCCCGGTTCCGCACGCAGCTGCTCCTGATACCGCAAAATCGCTTCGTCTGTCCCCGAGCACGTCCCGTTGATGCCCTCCGAAGCGATATAGATCCGACCCAGCAATCCCAGCTCACGGCATAAACGCTCATGGCGCGACCGGAACCCGGCCGGGTCGGAGATCGGAGCAAACTGATAATACAAAAGCACCTGATTCATCGCACTCACGTCGCCTTCTCCATCACAAAGACGTTATTTCGCCATTCAATGCGTTCGCTCCCACGTCCACACCACACGACCTGCGATCACCTGCACATGCAAGCGATGACCGTCGCCCGTTCCCAGTGAAAGTCCTTCACCGTCCACACGCATCCCGACCATCGGTGTCGGCTCCCAGCCCGCACGAGGAACACCAATCACCTGATACAATGGGCGGGCGCCGTCCACATCGAAGTAAAACTCGTAGTGCGAGTACGAAGACTCCGTCGACGCCTCAAGCAAATAGGGCACATCGCCCCCGCAAAGGTCTCGACGACAATCCAGCTCGCCCGGCAAATGCTCCTCCACCAGCTCGGGCGTCATCTCCCCATGCAACCCCTCCAGCTCTTCCGGAAGCATCCAGTCGGGCTCCGCGACAACAGACCCCGGATCACCCAAAGCCGAATGCATTGCTGAACCCTCGCTGGCCGGTGTGGACACTCCCCCACACCCAACCACGCCCATGATCCACACCGCTACAATCGCGAAACGCACAGGCAATCCTGAGAAAAGAGAAGTCTACCGCCGTACCTCTCGCAAAACCTGCGCCACTTGCAAGACCTCGGCGATCACCTCGCCACAAAGCACCACGACAGCCGCATAAAGTGACCGCTGCGCTGCATCCCGCAGACGGGTGCAATCGGTGCCGCAGCACGGACCACAATCCGCCGAGACATCGCTCTGGCCTCAAACACCCACGCGTTGCCAGCCGCACGCGCTGCGGGTTTCCCGACAGGGAAATCATCGTCACCGCTGTTCTTGCCATCGTAAGGGACGCCCTCAGCACCTCTTTCAGGGCGGCAGTCCTTTCGACAGTTGCGAATTGCGTGTGGTCCCACACACAATCACGGTCGAAACCACATCGCCAATTGACCCGAAACGTGCCGCCCGTTACTTCTGCGCGTCGATCCATCCTCTCGTTGCATTACCTCGGGACCCACCATGGTGAACCTTGCAACGCGGCTTGTGCCGCAGCTTCTTTGCGCCATTTCTCTGATCGCCACCGCAGCACCCGGCTGTGGCAGCGATAACAACGCAAGCGACAACCGGTCTGGAAGCGGCGACGTCGTGGACATCATCCCCGATGCCCTCGGCGATGTCTCCGGTATGGCCGACACGGGCAGCACGGACGCCAACAGCCCGGATTCAGGTGGACCTTCGATTGATCTGCCGCCCTGCAACACCTCGGCGGATTGCCGCGGCGGCTATGTATGCGACGAACAGCGTTGTCGCGAGGCCTGCAGCGAGAGCGATCCCTGTCGAGGTGTGCCGTCCATCTGCAACAGCGAATCTGGATTGTGCGGCCAGTGTAATTCCGACGCGGAATGCACCAACGGCCGAGCATGTGAACGCGGACTGTGCGATGGCGGGTGCACCTCCGATGCAGCATGCGGAGCCGGCAATATCTGCCTCGACGGCACATGTACCGACACCGTTTGCGAGCCAGGCACCACCCGCTGCGATGGTGTGTTCCTGCTCCAGTGTGATTCGCGCGGCGCATCCACGGAGCGGTTCGACTGCACCGACGAGTGCGTCGACGCCGGCTTCGGATGCTCCTGCATCCAGGGTGAATGCGCGCCTCGTAGCTGCACCCCGGACACCGGGCGATGCGTGGGGGCCGGCGCCCAGACCTGTCTGCCGGACGGCAGCGGCTTTGATACGCTCGTCCCTTGTCTGGACGGCCAGACCTGCATCGGTGGGCAATGTCTGAGCTCGTCATGCGAACCGGGCACGGTCAGCTGCTCGGGGAACGTGATCGTCGCGTGTTCCAGCGCCGGTTTTCCCGAGCCGGGTACAGACTGCTCTGACACGGGCGCCCTCTGCATTGAAAGCGGCGGTCGAGCCTCCTGTCAGGCTCCTTTCTGCACCCCTGACGGGCGTCGCTGCCTCTCCGACACGACCGTAGGCGTATGCGATGCGCTCGGTGCGTCGGAAGACGAACAGGCCTGCGGCCCTGACCAGCGATGCCAGGATGGCGTCTGCGTCGATGAGCCCACCAGCACGTGTGCCACGCCACGTCTGGATTGCCGCCTGGTCGAGACCGGCCGCGGACCCGATGGAGATCCGGCCCCTCTGGGCTACGTCATTGAATGCGATGGCATCGCAGAGGGAGGTAGCGCTGTCGTCGACCAGTTTGTTTATGCTCTCTCGGCACAACCAGCCGGGTCCGCGGCGAGCGTGCGGCGCCTGCGACCCGATCTGGCCGCCGTGGTCCCCGACCAGTACGGAGACTACACCGTCTCTCTCCGTATTACCGACCGAGCCGGGGCCCCGGGTTGCAGTGTCGCAACAGATAGTGTCAACGTCCCTGAACCCGAACTCCCTGCCGGAGCACTCCGAATCGAAGTGACCTGGCGTGCGTCCGCCCCCGTGGCAGGGCGACTGTCGGATATCGACATCCATCTGTTGCGCGACGCGGGTGCCGGTTGCTGGAACTCCACCACCGATGACTGCCACTGGGGGAACCGCGAGCCTGACTGGGGACGGCCGTCTGACCCATCAGACGACCCGTCGCTCACCCAGGACGATCTGGAACGTGGCGGACCCGAGGTCATTGAGTTCCCTCGCCCCGCACCGGGCGAGACGTACACCATTGGGGTACACTCCTATAATGGCAACGAGAACCCCACGTCGGTCGTCACGGTCACGGCCTACATCGACGATGAGGTCGCGTATGAGGTCACGCGCACGATGACACGATGGGACTTCTGGCGCGTCGCCAGCTACGATGCGTCCACGCGAACCTTCACCGAGATCAACGCATTGCAGGCGGGTACCTCGAATCGGCTAGAGCCGCCCGTACCGTGCCCCTGAACGAAAAGCGGCGGTACAACGCTCTGGCCGCTGCGCCGGACGACTAATCTGCGACGGTACGCCACATCCGGTACAAATTCGTGCCCTCGCCGGCGCGCAGGTTCCATCCGCTGCCTCGTCCACCTCGGGCGGCTCACCAGTCACGGCGTCGCAACACCTCGCGTCGTGCAGCGCGGTCATAACCGTAAATATCGCCATAAAACTCAACCGTACCGTCGTCGGCCACCCACACGGTGAAGTATTCGATCAGCACGGGAATCGGTTGCGTCAACGTGACGACCTCGGTCTCTGAGCCTTGCAATACTTCATCCATCCACGCGCGTACCTCGTCGGGCCCCCTGCCCTGATCACGCGAAACAAGTAATGTCGCCAGCTCGATCGCCCGTTCCATGCGGATACATCCCGACGAGAAGGCTCGTATGGTTCGGTCAAACAGCTGAGGATTCGACGTGTGATGCAAAAACACCGTGTGGTTATTTGGAAACACAAACTTCACCTGCCCCATGGGATTATTCGGGCCCGGCAACTGAATCAGGCGTCCGTTGCGGCGCACCACACCCGTCGCCTCGTTGAGTCGCAGATTGCGAGCCAGCCGCGGCGGCGGGTACCACACCGGATTCACCTCGATTCGTTCCATCTCGTCGGCGAACAACGGTGTTCGATTCACCCCACCGCCCGAGGTATTTCCAACAATGGCCCGCGAACGGAACAACCGATCGCCATCGTCCCACACTTCCAGCGAAAAACCGGCCACATTGATCCAGACCGATTCCCCACGATCGTGGGTCCCTCGTGCGCTGTCCCGCAGGCGCTGCAGCGTCACCTCGATAGCTGCCACGCGCTCATCCACTGGCGTATTGAGCGCAGCCAGCATCAGGCGGTCTACCCCCTCATGCGACGGAGGCGACAGTTGAACCGACTCCCGATACCGATGAACCGCGTCCGACAAGGTGCTGTCCCACACTTCGGTGCCCACATCATCGAGGTAGCCTTCCATGGCCAGTCGCGCACGCAGCCCCAGAATCAACGACGGCTCGGAGGTCGGGTCAACGGCAGCGCGCAGCTCGGGCCAACCGCCCTGTGCCTGAAGCAAGCGATACTGTTGCAGCGCGCCCTGCACGAGCAAATAGACCTCCATGGTCGGTTCCAGCGCGCGCATCGCCGCCGAACAGTCGCTCAGGCACGCATCCAGCAGTTCAGGCCAGGCCGCCTCTCGCCATGCCGATGGACTCGGCCACTCGGCGGGCACGTTCGCGTCGTTGCCGTAATGCAGGTTAAACGCCAGCGTCAGCAATGCGTTCGACAGCCGAAGCTCCAACTCGGCGGCCGTGCGATCGCGCTGGGAGGTGGTGGAAAGCGCTTCA
>JAGWVZ010000358.1 GCA_018970625.1 Myxococcales bacterium
GGGTGGCTTCCCGTTTGGCGATGATGGAGTTGACGTAGTTGCCGCAGAGTTTGAGAGGCGGCAGAGCGTGTCTCGAGTTGCGCCGCCACGACGAGGTGCGAAGTGAGACCCCGGTGGCCTGAGCGTCGTCCCCGAGGTGCGACTTCCAGGGCATGGTGGCGACCAGAGAGCGTGGCGTCAGCTTGTCAACGTCGAGGCCAAGCCCACCACCGTCGAACCAGGTGAGCGGTCGGATGTAGGCATTTTCAAGGCCATTGGCCCTGAGGGCGTCGAAGGTGCCGCGATAGACGGCATCGAGCTCGAAGGGCAGGCTGATGCAGTCGGCCCCCTTCTTCATGCGCTCCAGATGCTCGGTGAGTCGAAACACCCGGGCGCCCTGAGGAGTGGCGTAGCTGCGGATGCCTTCGAAGACGCCGGTTCCGTAGTGGAGTCCATTGGCGAGTGGCGAGGGCGCGGCCTGCGCGAGGGGGCGGACTTGGCCATCCGTCCAGATGAAAGAGGTCGTCATGGGCAGCTTCCCGGTAGAAAAGTAGCTTCGCCCGAGCTGCCGAGGGTGGTATTCCCGTGCTGGCAGTCGTGGTTGGCAGATTCAGAGGCAGTCAAGGTAAGGTCCTGTTCTGGGGACCCGCCTTTCGCTACCGGGGAGTGCAAGTCCATCGACCCACTCCTCGGTTGACGAGGGGCGGGCCGGGCTCACTCAGAGTCGCTCGGTCCGCTCCTCGTCGCGAATAACGACGACGACGTTGACGACGACAGAAGGAACGCCCCCTAGGAGTACGTAGGCCAACCCGCTTTCGGGTACGTGCGACGCATATGTGGGGGTGGTTCTCAACATGCGGCGGTGTATGGAGTACAAACGCCGTATCGTCAAGGCTCCGAAGTGAAGTTTTTTGAGAGGTTACGTCGGATTCCGGGTCACGCGTTCGAGGCTTCAACATTGTTGAACGCGACGTTCATGACGTCTGGAGAACGTGCGGTCGTGGTGTCGCGATGTGGCATGTCAGGATTGCAAACGGCGAAATTCGGAGTATGGGCGCGCCGCACCCCAAGACCGGCTGTGAACCGTGAGCGCCCAGACTTCTGCCAGGCCCTTTGACGCACGCCTCTGGACCTCCAGAGTGGTGATGTTTTTTCTGATCCTGATTCCGGCCCTCAGCATTGGCTGGAAGATTCTGGTGCTCGATTACCAGCTCGAGGACGTGCTCCCCGACACCGAGTACCACGTGTCGGTGGACATGTCGCTGGACGGCAATCTGGGTCGCGTGCGGGCCCGCACGTTCCTGCCGATGAACGACGGTCACCAGTCCATTCAGAACCTGAATCCGGCGTCGAACGCGACCTTCCGGTTCTCGGAGGATATCGACGATGAAGGAAACCGGGTCGGTACCTGGTTTGGCGCGACGGTACCCGATGGAACCCACTTTCACTATGAGTTTTCGGCGCGGATTGTAGGACAGCGGTACGAGCTGAACCCCAACATCGTTGTGCCGCAGACCTATCCGCCTTCCGTCGAGCCGAGCCTGCAGCCGGAAGAAGACATCCAGGTGGACGATCCCGAGATTCTGGCGCAGCTGGCTACGATCGGCGCCGAGCAGGGGAGTGTGCTGGAGCGCCTGACGCGAATCTACGACTACACTGCCGGCCTGGGTTCGCGCGCCTTCTCGGGAACCACAGACGCCCTGACAGCCCTTCGGCTGGGCGAGGCCAGCTGCAACGGCAAGAGCCGACTGTTCGTGGCACTTTCACGGGCGACGGGTATTCCTGCGCGTCTCGTGGGCGGCCTCATTCTCGAGTCTGGGCAGAAGCGCACGTCGCACCAGTGGGTCGAGGCTTACGTGGGCGGTCACTGGGTACCGTTTGACCCCACGAACAACCACTTTTCGTACGTGCCGGCGAACTATCTGGTGCTGTATCGCGGCGACCATGTGCTCTTCCGCTACACGGCGGACGTGAACTTCAACTACATGTTCGACATCTCGGAGCGGCAGATTCCGCCGGCGCGTACGCTCGAAACCTTCCGGGCGTTCAACGTCTGGGGTTTGTTTGATCGCCTGGGGCTGCCGTTCGGCTTGCTTCGCACGGTGCTGATGCTGCCGATTGGAGCGTTGATCGTCGTGGTCTTCCGCAACGTGATTGGCGTGCCCACTTTCGGTACGTTCCTGCCGGCGCTGATCGCAGAAGGCGCAGGTGCAACGGGCCTCTTCTGGGGCATTATCAGTATCGTGATCGTCATGTTCACGGTGGCGTTTGCGCGCCTGGCCATTCAGCGCCTCGCCCTGTTGCATTCACCGACCCTGGCGATTCTGCTGGCGGTCGTGGTGCTCACCATGCTCGGCACCAGTCTGGCCGCCGAGCAGCTCGGCTTTGATGCGCTCACGCGGATCTCGTACTTTCCGATCGCGGTGATGGCCATTGCGTCGGAGCGATTCTATCTGGCGCTGGTGGAGCAGGGGCCGAAGAAGGCGATGTCGCAGCTGAATGGCACGATGATCGTCGTACTGGCCTGCTATCTGGTCATGAACTCGATGGCGATGCAGGTGCTGGTGTCCGGATTCCCTGAGGTTCTCCTCTGGGTGATCGCGGCCAACATCTATCTGGGTCGCTGGGTTGGCGTGCGCGTGCTGGAGATGCTTCGATTCCGTCCGCTTCTGGTTTCGAAGGAGGCGCGCGCATGAGCCTGTTCGCGAAAATCCGCGACGTCTGGCGTGGTCGCGACAAGCTCCCTGACGTCGTCGGTATCAACCGGCGCAACGTGGAGCTGGTGTACGCGTACAACAAGCGCAAAGACTACCCGCTCGTAGACGACAAGATTGTCTGCAAGGCGCTCATGGAAGCCAACGGCGTTCCGGTCGCGCCCACGGTGGCTGTCTGTGAGGGTCTGTTCGACATTCCGCGGGTCATGAACATTCTGCGCGAGCGCGACAACTTCGTCATCAAGCCCGCCAACGGCAGCGGCGGCGACGGAATCGTGGTGACGGGCGCGCGTACGGCCACCGGCTGGTTGACCGCGAAGGGCCGCGACTTGTCCGAGGACGAGGCCGTCAACCACTTCGCCAACATCGTCTTCGGCGCGTACTCCAAGCAGCTCGACGACCGCGCGTTCGTGGAAGAGCGCATTGTGCCGCACCCGCTGTTTCACGAGTTCTATTCTGGCGGTGTCAGCGACATTCGCCTGATTTTCCTGAAAGGCAAATGCCTCATCAGCATGGTTCGCATTCCGACGAAGATGTCGGGCGGTCGCGCCAATCTGCATCAGGGCGGCATTGGGGTCGCGGTCGATATCGAGACGGGCATGACTACGCGCGCCGTGTTCAAGGGGACCTCTGTCGTGAATCACCCCGAGACCGGTAAACCACTCGTCGGGCGCCAGCTGCCCGACTGGGAGGGGATCCATGACGTCGCGCGCCGTGCCGCCGCCTGCGTGCCGCTTGGCTACGTGGGGGTTGATGTGGTGGTCGACGTCGAACGCGGCCCATTGATTCTTGAGCTGAACGCTCGCCCTGGTCTCGAAATTCAGAACATCAACGGGTTCCCGATGGGGCCCATTGTCGACGCGGCACTCGCCCATGAAGTCTGATCGTCTGTGGCCCGTACTCCTGGTTCTGGCAGCTCTTCTGACCGGCGTTGGCATCCTGGAATGGGTGGCCGGCAACCGGGAAGAGAAGGTAGAGACCATTCGTGTTGTGGATAGCGCGGGTGCCGAGTTGGAAGGGGAAACTCAGGAAGGCCCCTGGCAGGCCACCGAGCCCTCCAACCCGGAGCATGCGCGCGCGCGCTCGCTCATGCGCCGGGGCGAGCTCGATGAAGCGTTGTCGATTTACCAGACTCTGGTGGCGACGACGTCTGACTCGACCGCTTTGCTGGCGGAATACGCCTACACGCTGCGTCAGGCCGAACGCTGTGATGAGGCGCTCTCGGTGGTTGAGCAGGCGCTGTTGCAGGCGCCCAACGATGGCGCGGTGCACCTCTCCAACGCGCTCACCCTGCAGTGCCTTGAGAACAACGAGCAGGCGCGGGTGGCGTTCGAGCGAGCCGTCGAGTTGCGCCCCAACCATCACCCGACTCGGCTCTCGTATGGTGAGTTTCTGTCGCAGA
The DNA here is from genome assembly GCA_018970625.1 of Myxococcales bacterium. Next base: position 4,096 of record JAGWVZ010000358.1, read on the forward strand.
ACGGCGACCTGAATCGTGCCATTGCCATTCTGGAACCTGCTGCCCGCAGCGGTGATAACGACGAACGTGCCCAGGGACTGGCCGCCTTTGGTCGGGCTCTCTTTGAACGTGGCAACCGTGCGCCTGCACGTCTGGCCCTGCAGGAAGCCGTGGAACGCGCTCCCGCCCGCGTGGCCATCTGGATGGCCGTTGCGCGTACCTACCTGCTGTCGAGTGATGCCGCAGACCACGAACAGGCACTCGCGCACGCGCTGCAGGCCAGCCGGCTTGCGCCTGAGCTTGCCACTGCGCACTCGGCGCTGGGGCGCGCCTACGAGAAGCTGGGCCGAAATCAGGAGGCGATTCAGGCTTACCGGCGCGCCGCCGAGCTCGACCGCAACTACAAGTATGTGCGCAATCGTC
>JAGWVZ010000359.1 GCA_018970625.1 Myxococcales bacterium
CACAGGGATGGTACGAGCTTGCCGCGCAGTCCTGGCGACAGGCCTTCAACGCAGCACCAGACGACTGCGCGACGATTGACGCCCTGTTGCGCGATGCTGCCTCGCGCATGGAACGACTGGCGCCTGACTCCATGCCAGAAGAGTGGCTGGCGTGTGAATCGGTGCGACTGCATCTGATTCATCACTGGTACATGCCGGTAGGCGACCTGCAGGGCGCGCTGCAGGTTGCGCAGCGCTATCTGGCACGTCATCCGGGCGCGGTGCTCGACGTCATGGATCTGCTGGTGGCGCTCGGCCGCCGCGATGAGCTCACGGAAATGCTGGCATCGAACGAGGTGTGGGGGCTCGACTATGCCGATTGGCTGACGCTGGATGCCCGGTGGTCGTCCATGGACACCGCTGCGGCCGTCGCGGCGTTTGAACAGATCGTCGCTGAATCACCGTCCGATACGGGTGCCATCGAGGCCTGGGCGCGCCTCTCGGGTGAACCGCTACTTGCGACCATGCGGGTCGACGGTCTGGAGGTCATTCAGCGCTATCAGGAGGCTGATCCGGGATACACGGGCAGTATTGCGCTGGTGCACGATTATGCGGCGTACCGGTGGCATGAGGACGGTAGCGGTATCGAAATCGTCCATACCGTGCGTCAGGTGCTGACGCGTGACGCGCTGGGAAGCGAAGGCGAGGTCGGGTTACCTGCCGGCGCAATTCTGCTTACGGCTCGTACGATTAAACAGGACGGTCGTATTTACGTGCCTGAGATGATTGCAGGTAAAGACTCGATATCCATGCCAAATCTGGAAATCGGGGACTTTATCGAGATTGAATATATGACCACGACCGGCGAGTCGTCAGACGAAGAGCTGCTCATCACGGGAGGGCGGTTCTATTTTCAGATTCAGCAGGGACCGATGTTCCAGTCGATCATCCGGTACGAGTATCCCGAAGCGTGGGCGGCCGACGTACAGTTTGACCTTCGCAACTTCGACGGTGCCCGCGACGATCAGACGGTCGATGGCCGGCGCACGACCACGTTCTCGGTCGTAAACGCCGCACCGGTGGTCTCTGAGCCGTTCACGCCCATGCCTGACGAGTGGATGCCCAGTGTGCGATTCGGGTACGGGCGGTCGTGGGAGCGGGTAGCCCATCGCTATACCGATCGGGTGTTGTCCACGCTGACCGACGCTCCGCTGTTTGATTCGGTGCTGGCCGACATCGTCACCGACGACATGAGCCTGCGCGAACGTACACAGGCCATTTTCCGTTTTGTGAATCAGGACATCGCGTCGTTCTCGATGTTTTTCAGTGAGCCTGCGGTGTGGACGCTCGCCAGCGGCGAGGGCGATCGCAACGCCCTGCTCATGGCGCTGTTGCAGCGGGCCGGGTGCAACCCGCAGCTGGTATTTGTGCGCACGTCGGAGTCTGATCAGACCGAAAATGGGTTCCTCGATGACCTCGTGTACGACCTGACCGCGGTGAGGGTCGTGGACGGTGACGATGAAATCTGGATGGAGCCCGATTTCGATGAGTACCCGTTTGATTATCTTCGCAACGTCGCTCAGGGACAGCCGGCGCTGATTGTCGCGGGCGAGGGCGCGGGGTCGTTTGTGACCACGCCGGTGTGGTCGGACGCTACGGAGCGTCAGACCTCTTCGTTCCGCTTCGAGCTGCAGGCCGATGGCAGCGCAACGGTTTTTGGGAGCGAGCGGTTGACCCTTTCGGCCTCGCCCGGGTTCCGCATGGCGGTACGCTCCATGCCGGACCAGGCAGAGTTTGAGTCCGCCCTGGAGCGGTCGCTCGTGAGCGCGTTCCCGGGGTTACGGCTACAGTCGGTTGAGGTGTTGAACCTGGACGCCATCGACGAACCCATTGAGCTGCAGTATGTGTTCTCGATGCCCAACCTCGGCCGAATCGAGGACGGTGCACTCGTGATCGATTCCCGGCTCAGCGAGATGGACCTGCGAAGTATGCTGACCTCGATCCCGGACCGAACATTGCCGCTGCGTGTCTCGTCGCCGTTTCACACCTCATTCGAGGCCACCCTGGTGGCGCCGGAGGGCTACTCGTTCGCGGTCGACTCCAGCGAGTTTGAGTCCGAATTCAGCAGCATCGTGGTGCGCCGCTCGATTCAGAACGAGGGCGCCACCCTGCGCGTGAATCGCACGCTGGACATGCCGGTTGTGACGCTGCCCGCCAGCGACTACCCCGAGCTGGTCTCTTTTCTGAATCAGATCGAAAACGGCGCACGACTGCGCATTCCCCTGCAGGGCCCATGAAGCACCGACTGCTGAAGCTGGCCGAGCGCGCCCCTGTGGTACGTCAACTGGTGCGTCGCGCTGTGGATGCGCTGTCGCCCGACGTCGATCCGACCGGCGTGCTGGTGTTGCGTCTGGTGCCAGAAGCCGAACCGAATGACTCCGAGTTACGCCGCATGCTGGTCGCGCTGGAGTCGGCAGGTGTGCAGTCTCCGCCCTGGCTTCCACTGGCTCGGCTGGGTCAGCTTCCATGGCCAGCCGAGTCGCCCACCGTCCTGGTGACGCTGGATCGCCCAACACGTAGCTTTGTTGATCGGGTGATCGAGGTGACGTCCGAGCTTCAATGGGCCCCCATCGTGTTTGCGACCCCGGGCTCGCCTCTTCTACAGCACGCGCCTGATCTGACGGGGCAGGGCGTTGTACTGGCCCCGTTGCTCACCGGCAAAGGGCCGGCGGTGACGGAGGCGAGCGTCCGGGCCACGCGCGACACCTTTGCGCAGGCGATCGGGTACGCGCCGAACTTCGTGGCGTTCCCCGAGAACGCCGACCCGGAATGGGCCGGTCGCGCGGCACGACAGGCCGGATTTGGTGCAGCTTTTGGCACCCAGGTCGGACTTGCCTCTTCGCGCTCTCAGCTCACCCTGCAGCCACGGGTCACCTGGTCGCGTGAGATGCCGGTGTCTGAACTGCAGGGATGGGCGTTGCGAGACCGTGACGCGCTCGCCACCGCCGAGCTCACGCGGTGGATATCCCGGGTGAACGCTCCCAAAAGCTCCGGCGGCTAGCTGCGTCGCGGCATGTCGACGTCAAAACGGCACCACGCTTTGCGTCGGCCGCCCACGGAACTGCGCAACACTGCGCGTTGACAGTCGATTGTGACGGTGGCACGTTCGGCCGCTAGATCGCCCAGGTAGGCGAGTTTTTTAGTAACGATGCGGAAATTCAGGTGAATCTGTTGGTTGGTCGTATGGGTTCGATCGTTGCGTCGGCCTTCGGTTTTTTGCTGGTCTCGTGCGCAGGACCACATGCCAACGACTCACAGGTTCAGCTGACGCCCGAGGAATCCATGTCGATTGGCGCGCCGGATGTCTTTGTCCATGCCTCGGGGCTCACGATTATCCACCAGGAGGTGACCACCGCTCCGGTTGTCGCCATGCAGTACTGGGTCCGTGTGGGCTCGGGCGATGAGTCGTCTGCCGAGGCAGGACTCGCCCATGTGCACGAGCACATGCTCTTTAAAGGCACCGAGCGTCGCGGGGTGGGCCGCATTGCCGGCGATATCGAGGCCATTGGTGGCAGCATCAACGCCTGGACCTCGTTCGATCAGACCGTTTACCACATCGTTGTGCCTGCCCGATTTGCGTCCGACGGCCTGGACGTGCTGACCGATGCCGTCACAGGGTCCGTATTTGATGAACAGGAGCTGGAACGCGAGCTGGAGGTCATTCAGGAGGAGATTCGCCGAGGCGAGGACCAGCCGGGACGGGTGCTCATGCAACAGGTCTTCTCGACCGCGTTTCAGGCGCATCCCTATGGCCGCCCGGTCATCGGAACCTCGGCCTCGGTCGCTTCGTTCACCCGTGCCGACATTCTGCGGTTCTACGAACGATGGTATCGTCCCGACAACATGACGCTTGTGGTGGTGGGTGACCTCAGCCGCGATGCGCTCGTCGGGTTGCTGGATTCCGCTTTCTCGGAGCGCGCAGGTACGACTCCCGAACGCCCTGCTCGTCCTCAGGAGCCGCCGCAGACCACGTTTCGAAGCACGTCTCTCTCACGCGACGTCCAGGAAGCCAGCTTCTCCCTGGCGTTTCATACGCCCGGACTCTCACACGAAGACGCACCCGCGCTGGAGTTTCTGAGTACGCTGTTGGGCTCTGGTGAGAGCTCGATTCTGTTCGAACGAATCCAACGTCGACGCCGCCTCACCGATAGCATCTACGCCTCGCTGTATTCGCCCGCCGAGCCGGGTCTGCTCTTTGTCGGGGGCAGTTTCAGGGCGCGATCACGCGCCAGCGTCGATGGATTGCTCGAGGCGGTCGTACGCGAAATCGCGGAGCTGCATTACGCACCATTCCCTCAGCGCGAGGTTGATCGGGTGCGGACCGTGCTCGACAGTAGCGTTATCTACTCTCGGGAGACGGTTCAGGGCATCGCGCAGCGCCTCGGATTCTTTCATACGGTGGCGGGTAGTCTGGACTTTGAGTCGCGCTTTCGTGAGTTATCCCGACAGGTTA
>JAGWVZ010000360.1 GCA_018970625.1 Myxococcales bacterium
ACAGGTTGCTCCTTCTGTGCAGTTGCCGGCGACCGTCGCTGTGTTGCAGAGTCCTCCAACCGCGACCGCGCCTGTCGCCTGACACACCGGCGCAGCCGCTGCGTTCAGGTCGCATCGGGCATCGACACGGCCACAATTCTGCCCGACCAGGTTACAGGCGGTGGGGCATACGGCATCCAGCGAATCACAGTTCTCGTCGACCCCGTTGTCGCAAATATCTGACGCAAAGCGGTTTATCGCCGCATTGGTGTCATCACAGTCTTCATTGGCGCGGGCGCAGGCTCCCGGACCGAATTGCGTATCTCCATCGAGGTCAAGACAGAATGGCTGGCACACGCGCGCCGAGCAACGCGTGAAATCCCCGCAGACTCGGCCGCAGGTTCCGCAATTGCTGTTGTCGGTTGCAAGGTTGGTGTCCTCATCCACACGACCATCGCAGTCGCTGTCTCGAGCATCGCAAATTTCAACTGCGCCCGGGTAAGTGGTGCCTACGGAATCGTCGCAGTCGCCGTTGGTGGTCACCCAGCGCTCACCGGCCGGCGGGCACCCCAGAAACTCACCGCTTGTCCGGCCAAAGCCATCCCCGTCCACGTCTGGATAAATCGACACTGTCTGTTCATCGATGGCGACGTCACAGTCGTTGTCGATTCCGTCGCACAGCTCGATCGCTCCGGGGAACACCACCGGGTTCTCTGGCTGGCAATCCGTTGACGAGACCACATAGCCCGCCGGAGCCACTTCGGGGCAATACGTCGCGGGTGAGGTCGCGTCGCCGAATCCATCCCCGTCGACATCTGCAAAGAAGGTTCGGGTCAGCGACTCATCCACGTCACCGTCGCAGTCGTTATCCAGCGAGTCGCACAGCTCGGCACGTCCCGGGAAGCGCACGTTACTGACGTCGTCGCAATCACCGACGCGATTCACCCAGCCGGCCGGCTCCGCTCCGACACAGTAGAGCGTTGACTCGCCGCTCCCCCAGGTGTCGCCATCGCCATCAGCCCAGAAGGGCGCACGTACGCCGTCATCGACCACGCCGTCGCAATCGTTGTCCAGCCCATCGCACAACTCCGATCCGTCAGGATTGGTGCCGTCATCGGAATCGTCGCAGTCTGGACCAACGCATAGCGAGCCTGACCCGTAACCATCGCCATCCGCATCAATACACTCTGCGACGGATCCAAACGTTACCCGCGTGCACCAGAAGCTCACGTGATTGTAACGAACCACACCATCTGTCTGTCCGTTCACCGTGAAGCGCAGACACCAATCGGCACCGTCGCCAGCACCCTCCGTGACTCTGGCATTTACAACCATCGGACTGACAAGACGATCCGCGGGCAGCAGCACACCGTCGATCGTCAGAGGATCAGCAATAACAGACGTCGCCGGAGTGGAACCGTCCACCAGGATTTGAACCGACGGCGATCGCCAGAGCGGCCCGAAAGGGTCATCTGAGAGCGGCGAGGGCGGATAGGAAGACGATCCGAGCACGGACACTTCAAAAGTGGCGTTCAACGTTTCTCCGGGATCGGGAATGCCATCGCCGTCACCCGAGGAGTCATCCAGCTGAACATTCTGTACGGCAACCCGCGCGTCGCGCACTCGAAGAGGGATCGGTACTGATTCCAGCCGCAGCGCGGGATCGGGTGTCAGCGCCAGCAGCAGTGAATCGCCATCGTTCAGCGTGGACACCGCCATGCGGAAAGGGCCCAGCACCACCTCATTGCCGGGCGCAAACTCAGGAATCCGGCTGGTGATGTCCGTTGGCAGCTCCACGGCCGCAGAACCGGTCGTTAGAAAGATCCGGAAACCGGTGTAGGTGGTGGTCCCGTCGTTTCGTAGCGTCACCCGCAGGTCAAACTCCTCCTGGGTGTCCGCAACCTGATTGGCTCTTCCAGAGTAGCCACCGCCGCTGCGTATCCCTTCATCGTTCCGAATCGAAATCGCACTCACCTTAAAGGGGGATACTGGAGAATCTGCGTCCACATCGGCTGCGTCGCCGAAAGCGTCGCCCGCGTCCGACACGCCATCACCGTCCACATCCGTCACCGAGTCTTCCGAGTCCGTTGAGTCATCGACCGGAATGACATCACGTATGCTGGAGTCCGTTGCATCGTCAGGCTCAACAATGTCGGCCGTCGTCTCTTCCTCCACGTCTTCCGAACGCGTATCGTTGTTGCGTGCATCCTCGGGTGAGACGTCAAACGCCAGCCCATCGAAATCCGTATTCTGTTCGACGCAGCTGCCAAATTCACAGGTGAATCCCTCAGGGCAGTCCAGCGGGAATACACACTCGGGTCCACCACCCTGGCCCGGACCGGTGTCACCACCACACGCTACCAGCGAGATGAAACAGCTGAACAGGCCGAACAGTGCCGTCACGCGGCGGAGAGTCATATGTGCCATGCTCTAGAACCTCGGTAGCTCGTGATTGACGCACTGCGGCGAAATGTAGCACTTTCCCCAGAAAATCATACCCATCCGACACAAACAACCTATGAATTTTCCCCGAGAGCTCGTCATCGCTGGCTGCGGTTACACGGGCGAAGTGATTGGCAGGGCGGCGCTTTCGCAGGGCTGTTCCGTGTTGGCCAGCACGCGTTCACCGGCTCGTACCGCCGAGCTGCAGGGCGCCGGTATGCGTCCTATCCTGTTCGACCATACGGCGGGCGGTGTGCTACAGCCGCGGCGACTGCACCCGGACAGCTGGGGCGTCATCAGTTTCCCTCCCGGTTCGAACGCCCACCTTCGAGCGTGGCTTGGCTGGATGGCCGATGCTGGAATTACGCGCGTCGTGTATCTTTCTGCGACGAGCGTTTACGGCTCTTGCCACGGTGAATGGGTCGACGAGCGAACGCCACCTCGTCCAGACTCAACGCGCGGTATTGAACGCCTGCAGGCCGAGAGGGAATTTCAGGCTGAATGTCATTCGGTTGGTCTGCAGGCGTGCATTGTCAGGCTGCCCGGTATTCATGGAGCCGGGCGAACCCTGAGGGATCGCCTTGAGGCGGGGCAGTATCGCATGGTCGGTGACGGCACCATGTTCAGCAATCGGATACATGTCGCAGACATCGCAGATGCAACGCTGTTTTTGCTGTCTCACCCGAACGGTGCAGGCACGTGGATCGTCTCCGATGACGAACCGTTTCGAGTTCGCGACCTCGTGGAGTGGATGTGCAGGGTTCTCGACAGACCAGAGCCGCCGCGTATCAGCCTGGAAGAGGTACATCCCGATGTGCGCGACTTCTGGCAGGGCGATCGCCGCTGCTCCAATCGGGCCATCCGTGCGCTGGGCTGGGCACCGAAGTACCCGAATTTCAGAGCCGCCCTGCTTGCTATCTGGGCGGCAGAGGGTCGGCCCGTTCTGACGCCTTGAGCGGTCGGGTCAGAGGCTGCCGTCAGCCTGTTGAATGGCCACCCGATCACGAAGAATACGACACTGACAGGCGAGGCGAATGTTTGCCTTCAGCTCTTCCGGCATCAGGGTCGTCTTCTCTGCGTCGGTATGCGGGTTCAGGTTTTCGGCGCCTTCAAGCACCTCAATCATGCACGTCGCGCATGAACCCTCTCGACAACCGAACATAATGTCGGCGCCTGCGGCGTCGATCGCCTTCTGCAAGGGCGTACCGTCGGCGACCTCACGTTCAAAATTGTCAGCTCCTGCAAAGAAAACTCTGGCCATTGCGACTCCGTACATGATGGCATAGAGCGCCGCGCGTAGCGCGCGGACCCTGTGGTCTGGCAATACAGATGCAGCGGAGCACTCAGGAGTGCGTCCCGCGCGGCGCTGCGCTTACTGCCCGATTCTGCCAAACTCAAGAGTGACATGGCCCGAAACGAGATTGAACTGCAACTTCGGTCGTTCAGGGATGTGGCGCCCGGTACGCGCCATTTTGTATTCGCTCGCGTCGATGACGAACCCGTCAAGTTTCATCCAGGTCAGTTCCTGATGATGCACTTCGAGTCCGACGGGGCCGCGCACTCGCGTTCTTACAGCCTCGCGAATGACCCTGCCGGTGCGGATACCTATGAGTTGTCCGTTGCGTTTGTCGAAGGAGGGAGAGGCTCCAGAATCCTGTGGGCGCTGCAGCCCGGCGAACGTATTCGGGCTACCGTGCCGCACGGTCGCTTTGTGCTGCGGCAGGAGTCCGTGCGCAGGTACGTCCTCGTCTGTACCGGCACCGGGATCGCGCCGTACCGCGCCATGGCAGGCGAGCTAACCCGAAGAATGCGTGACGAGGGCCTGCGCGTAACGTTGCTTCTGGGGGTGCGTGAGCCTGCCGACCTCTTGTACGTGGAGGAGTGGCTGGAGCTCATGCATGAGTATCCATCCTTCTCATTCTTCGCCTGTTACAGCCGAATTCAGCCCGAAGCACCACAGCCCTGGGAGAGGAAGGGCTATGTGCAGGGTGCAATCGCCGATATGACGCTCGAACCTGAACACGATATTGTCTATCTCTGTGGCAATCCCAACATGGTGGACCAAGC
>JAGWVZ010000361.1 GCA_018970625.1 Myxococcales bacterium
GGTCGCTCGGCGGGTTCAGCGGGTGCGTTCGCGCTCCGCGTGCGCGGCGACAGCATGATAGGCGATGGGATTCTGGATGGTGATTTGATTGTGGTAAGTCGTCAGCAAACGGCACGGCAGGGCGAGATCGTGGCTGTGATGGTGGATGGTTCGGCGACGGTAAAGCGCTACTTTGTGGAAGGAAGTCGGATCCGCCTTCAGCCGTCCAACCCGGCCCTTGAGCCGATTTATCTGTCCGCCGATGAAGCGCGGGAGACGGCGGTGCTGGGTCGCGTGGTGGCGGTATACCGTTCGCTGTGAAGGTCCGTGGCACGTGAGCGGGTGTCAGACGCAGAGCGCGCTTGACGAGCGCACGTTGACTTTCGTAGCACACGCCCCACCTTGCGCCACGCCTGCCTCACGTCGGAACCGTGAGGGGTGCCGCGTCGTGTTCCTGGAAGGACATGGTTGATTACATCGCCCTGCTGACATTGTTCGGGTTCGGAGCTTTCCTCTGCGCGACGATTGTTGCCCTGAGCGTATTCTTCGGACCGAAAAATCGTTCCCGCTGGAAACAGGCTTCCTACGAGTCGGGAAGCGAACCGATTGGCGACGCGCGGTTACGTATCGACGTGAAGTTTTACATGGTGGCCATCTCGTTCATCATGTTCGACGTGGAAGCTGTGTTTCTGATCCCCTGGGCGGTGAATGCGCGTGACTTTGGCGCGTACGGGTTCGCTGCTGCCATGTTGTTTGTGTCTGTCCTGGTCGCCGGCCTGGTGTACGAGTGGCAGAAAGGAGGACTCGAATGGGAGTAGAACGGCAATTGCCCGGCTTCGTGACCTCGAAGCTCTCTACCGCAGTCAACTGGGCGCGTAAGTTCAGCCTGTTTCAGTACCCCTTTGTGACAGCGTGCTGCGGCATGGAGTACATGGCCGTGGCGTGCAACCGCTACGACATCTCTCGTTTTGGTGCCGAGATTCCGCGGTTTTCTCCCCGTCAGGCAGACCTGTTGTGGGTCGTGGGAACGGTCAATCACAAGCTCGCCCCCTTTCTGGCGCGCATCTATGACCAGATATCAGACCCGAAATGGGTGCTGTCCTTTGGTGTTTGCGCGTCAACGGGCGGGTTTTACGACAACTACGCGACGGTCCAGGGCATCGACAAAATCATCCCGGTGGATGTGTACATTCCGGGTTGCCCCCCTCGTCCCGAGCAGGTCATCGACGCGCTGATCATGCTGCAGGAGAAGATCGCCCGGGAAGACTGGGAGGAGCATTATGACCGCGCTCCGGCGATCGAGGTGCCCGCATGAGTCAGAATGCTCTCAAGAAGCTGAAAACAAAGTTCAAGGCTGCGGTTGTCGACAGCCACGAGCGTCTTGGAAACGAGACGGCAATCGTTAGCCGCGAGAAGCTGCTGGAGGTCTGCCAGTGGCTGTTTTCGGACGAGAAGATGGCGTTTGACATGCTGTCGGACGTGACCGCGGTGGACTACCAGAATCGTCAGCCCCGCTACGAGGTGGTGTACCACCTGTATTCAACGACTCAGAAGCACCGCCTTCGCCTTCGGGTGCCGGTCGAGGAAGGACAGGAATCTGTGCCCTCGGTCGCGGGCATCTGGCGGGCGGCCAACTGGGGTGAGCGCGAAGTTTTCGACATGTTTGGTATTCGATTCGAAGGCCATGTCGATTTGCGGCGCATCCTGCTGTACGACGAGTTTGTCGGGCATCCGCTACGCAAAGATTACCCGGTACAGAAGAGCCAGCCCCGCATGGACCTCCGCTCTCCAGAGCGGGATGCGGTGGAAGAGTTTCGTCATTTTTATCAGGACAGGAACCGTCCGGCGTGAATCGCGCCCTCCCCTGACGTGCCCCCGGCCTCCTCATGAATCAGCCCCGCTCGCTCGCTGCCCTGCAGCCTGACCCCGATGTGAACGCTCACGAAGACGTGATGGTGCTCAACATGGGGCCCAGCCATCCGGCCATGCATGGTACCGTTCGCATGGTCCTGACGCTCGACGGTGAGACCATCGTCAAGTGCGACCCCGAGATCGGCTACCTGCACCGTGGCTTCGAGAAGATGTGCGAGAACGTCACCTGGACACAGGTGTTCCCGTACACCGACCGGCTGAACTACGTGTCGCCGTTGCTGAACAACTTCGGATACGCCCTCGCTGTCGAGAAGCTGCTGGGCATCGACATCACGGACCGCGCCAAGTACATCCGCACCATCATGGGCGAGATGTCCCGCATCTGCGATCACCTGACCTGCGTCGCTGCAGGAGCGCTTGAGCTGGGCGCGATGTCGGCTTTCCTGTATGCCATCGAGGGTCGGGACCTCATCTGGGACATCGTCGAAGAGGTCACCGGTGCGCGCCTCACCGTCACATACGCGCGGGTCGGCGGCCTGAAAGACGACCTGACACCGGATTTCCGCGAACGCTGGGCCGACGTACAGCCTCGCGTCGAGAAGATCATCGCCGTTCTGGATCAGCTGGCGACGAAGAATCGCGTGTTCATGGATCGCATGCAGGGAACCGGGGTGATCTCGAAGGCCGATGCGATCAACTACGGCTTTACCGGCCCTGCCCTTCGCTCGACAGGCGTCGCTTACGACATTCGCAAGGACCACCCGTACTTCGCCTACGACCGGGTGGACTTTGACGTCATCGTCGGCTCCCGCGGAGACAACTACGACCGCTACCTCGTTCGGATGGGCGAAATGGTGCAGTCGATACGCATCATCAACCACTGCCTGCGCGACATGCCAGAAGGCCCCGTGATGGTCGATGCCCCGCACGTGGTGCTGCCCGCCAAGCACGACGTGTACAACTCGATTGAAGGCATGATCAATCACTTCAAGATCATCTTCGAAGGGATTCAGGTGCCTGCCGGTGAGGTGTACAGCTTCACCGAAGCGGCCAACGGTGAGCTTGGCTTCTATATCGTGTCCAACGGCACGGGCCGACCGTGGCGTCTGCGCGTACGACCTCCCTGCTTCTACCTCATGGGAGGCATCGACCGACTGGTCGAAGGCGCCATGATCTCTGACATCATCCCGACGTTCGACACGATCAACATGATCGGTGGCGAAATCGACCGCTAATCCGCCCTTTCCCTTTCTGAACGATGCCAAACGTAACCATCAACGGAAAGTCCATCGATGTTCCCAAGGGAACTCCGATCATCCGGGCAGCGGCGATGCTGGGTTTCAACATCCCGCACTTTTGCTATCACCCGGCGCTATCTTCACCGGCCAACTGCCGCATGTGTCTGGTCGAAGTCGAGAAGGCACGTAAGCTCGAGCCGTCCTGCTACCTGAAATGCACCGACGGCATGGTGGTGCACACCGAAAGCGCGAAGGTTATTGCTGCGCGCCGTTCGGTGATGGAGTTCATTCTGGTGAATCACCCTGTCGATTGCCCCATCTGCGACCAGGCGGGTGAGTGCAAACTTCAGGATTATTACATGGCGTACGACCACAAGCCGTCGCGCCTGAATACCCAGAAGAACGCCAAGGTGAAGGTGTATCCGATAGGGCCACACGTCGTGTACGACGGCGAACGCTGCATTCTTTGTACGCGCTGCATCCGGTTCTGCGACGAAGTCACCGCCACCAGTGAGCTCACCGTCGCCGAACGTGGCGACCGCTCTTATATCCGCACCTTCCCGGGCAAAGAGCTCGATAACCCCTACTCCATGAACGTCACCGACATCTGCCCCGTGGGAGCGCTTACAACGCGTGACTTCCGGTTCAAGTGTCGCGTCTGGCTCATGTCGTCGACAGACTCCGTCTGCACGGGGTGTTCGCGCGGCTGTAACGTGCACATGGAGCACTTTCAGGGACAGGTGCAACGTTATCGCCCTCGCTTCAATCGCGACGTCAACGAGTACTGGATGTGCGACGTCGGTCGGCTCTCATACAAAGAGCTCCACACCGACCGAAACCTGCAGGTGCACGTCAAAGGCCAGTCCGAGATCTCCTGGCCACGCGCAGCACGGCAGATCGCTGAACAGCTGAAGCAGCTGCGCGCATCCGGCAAGGCACCGGCGCTGGTTGTCAGCGCTCAGGCATCGTCTGAATCTCTCTGGGCCGCCCGCGCCTTTGCGGAGTCCGTGCTCGGTACCGACCAGATCTACTGGACCGGCAAGGCGGACGGAGATGCTGACGAGCTGTTGATTCGAAGCGACAAGAACCCCAACAGGGCGGGTGTCGAGATTGTGTTCGGCGCTGATGTGCTCGCGAACGACGCCCGCAGGCTGCTCTCCGACCTGCACGATGGACGCATCTCTGGTCTCTGGATCATGGGCTCGGCCTTCCCGTTCGGCGATTCAGACATGGCCAGACTGGTGCAGCTGGCAGCGGCCCTGCCCCTTGTCGCCCTGCAGTCCGCTCATCGCGGAGCGCTGGCCGACGTCGCTTCGGTCGTTCTCCCTGCTGCCACCCATGCCGAGCAGGAAGGCACCTTCGTCAACGGTGACGGACACGTGCAGTCG
>JAGWVZ010000362.1 GCA_018970625.1 Myxococcales bacterium
AGCGAAGGGTGCAGGCATTCGTATCGGGGGAAAAGCCATGATGACTGAACTCGACTGGTCTGATTTGCCGTTGGGCGAAGCCATGAAAAAAGGTCTCGATGACGTGCAGCATGGTGTTGAATCGGTCGAGGCTCAGCTGGTTTGGATTGGGCGATACCGCATGATGGATGTCGGCTTTATCGTTCCACCACCACCGCCGTCCGAGATTTCAGCGGAAGAACGCCTGTACTATTTGCTCGGTGAAACCGAAGCCGAGCCATATGGCCGATACAATTCGCTGAAGCGACAATTAACGAGCTTTCTTCGCGCGCTCGACCAGATCGCCCGCCAGCAGCGTCTGCAGAGCGTTGCAAATCTCCAGAACCCTGAAAACATCTGAGGCTCAAACGGCGATTGGCGCCTTGATGCCGGGGTGGTGCTGATAATTCTCGAGCACGATATCGGCTGCGGTAAATGCGTTTATATGGGTAATGTCCGGATTCAGGCGAACGGTCGGCAGCGCGAAGGGTTCTCGCGACAATTGCAGGCGAGCCTGCTCCATGTGGTTGTGGTACAGGTGTGCGTCGCCGAGCACGTGAATGAATTCGCCGGGTTTCAGGCCCGTGACCTGTGCGACCATGATGGTCAGCAGCGCGTACGACGCGATATTAAATGGAACGCCCAGAAAAATATCTGCGCTTCGCTGGTAAAGCTGGCAGCTTAATGTTCCCTGCGCGACGTGAAACTGAAACAGGGCGTGGCAGGGCGGCAGTGCCATTCGGGGAATATCGGCCACATTCCACGCGCTCACAATGTGCCGCCGCGATTCGGGTCTGGTGCGCAAATCCGAAATCACGCGCCCCAGCTGGTCAATATAACCGCCCTGCCCATCGGGCCAGGATCGCCACTGATACCCGTAAATGGGGCCGAGCTCGCCGTCTTCGCGGGCCCATTCGTCCCAGATGGTCACGCCGGCTTGCTGCAGCGAACGCACATTGGTTTCGCCGCGAATAAACCACAATAATTCTTCGACAACCGACTTCCAGTGGATGCGCTTGGTGGTAACCAATGGAAATGATTGCGAAAGATCGAAGCGCATGAGGTGGCCGAACACCGCGCGGGTGCCCGTTCCGGTGCGGTCGCCACGGTCAACGCCGTGGTCCATGACATGCTGCAACAGGTCGTGATAGGTCTTCATGACGTTATTGCGCCTGCTGAATCGCGTACAACCAGCCGTCGCCAGAGTTCACGTACAGCGTGCCGTTTGCGCCAATGGCTGGCGTTGAAAACAGGGCGGTGCCGTCTTCGGGAATGACGTCGCAGCCGCCTGCGACGGGCTGGTACGCAGTGCTGTTGCGTCCGTCGGCGGCGCCGTGCAGACCCAGCTGCAGCTGCCACGCCAGCGCCGGCTGGTCACCGGTGCTAAATCCATAGAGCACGCCGTCGTGCCGCGCGAAATAGGCCATGCCGGGAACACCGACAATTGAGCTAAATTGCCGCATGCGACAGTCCGGCAGGGCAATGCCGCCCGTGCGCTGGCCGTTGGTGACGTCATAAATGGCTATTTCGCCACGATTGGTGGGCGAGAAATACATACGATTTCCTTCCACGTACGGCAGTCCGCGCAAATACGCGTCTTTTTCCGTGACGGCTTCGACCGTTCGGGCAGGCTCGTTCACATCGGCGGTCCACGCCAGCTGTCCGTTGTCACGCCAGAAGGCAAACACGGCCGGGCGGGTGGCGTCGAAGCTTACAAATTCGCCAAATGGCCAGCGGTTCGCGACCAGCAGCGCCATGGAACGGGTCAGCAGCGGCGGCGACCACACCTGCATGCGGCCCAGGCGCTCGTCGGGCGGGTCGACCGGCCAGCGTAGCGTGGTGCCATTGAAGTTCTCGAGCAGGTGGTGGTCGCCGGCTGCCCAGATTCCGTCTTCGCCACCCGAGAGTGCGCCACGGTCCGAGCTACGGCAGGGCGGCACTTCGCCCACCGGTTGCCCGTCTTCAAGCGACCATGCGGCGACCCCATCGCGGCGCAGCAGGTACACATTCACGCCATCCGAGTACGGTGCGTGATACACGTTGCAACCGGTCTCGGCCTGCCAGCGAACGGTGCCCGCTTCGCGGTCGAGCGCAATCAGCGCGCCGCCGTCGGTGCCGACCACCAGCGTATTTCCCACGAGGGTCATGCCGTTGGCATCCTGCTGCGTGGTAAAACGCCAACGAATTTCGCCGGTTGCAGGATCAAGCCGAAGCACGCCATCGCCCGCATCGGTGCCTGCCGCGCTGTCGTGGTCGGTGCCCTGCGACGACACATACAGGGCGTCTTCGGTGACGATGGTGGTGTTGGCATAGCCCTGAATGCCGATTTCCTGGCTCCAGATGACGCTCGGCTGGGTGATCGGCGCCGCGTTGCGCAGACCGCTGCGGTCGTTGTTGCCGCGGAACATGGCCCAGTTGCCTTCTACGGGGCTCACCGCAAAGTCATCGGCTGTGGGCAGCTCGGCGTGAACAGTCGTGGGGCGCTGCGGTCGGCTCGGGCCCGCGTCCTGCTCTTGTTGCGCCGCCGCACCGGCGTCGCCCGCGTTGTCTGCAGCGGCCGAGGCCTCTTGTGGGCGCTGTGGCAGTTCTGGCGGCGGCTCGCCCTGACAAGCTCGGCAACCTGAGAGCAACGAAGCGACAATCAACAGGCCGGCCGCGGCTGAAACGTGGCCGTAACGTAATGAAATGCGTGAAGAACTCATGCAGCAAACCCAGGGTGAGCGCTCATCGAGCCCGGCGACACGTGCCGAAAGCTCAGGGGGAGCAGCAGTACGACAATCCTTTCGCGCCCGTATCACTTACGCCGGTGGCTGTCATGCGAGGATTGGGGGGCCGACCTCGTTGTGAAAATTGACCAACCGTACTGGTGACTCCTGTTCCCCTTACTCCCCAATCGCCCCTAAACTCTCCTGCACCGCGTGACGTGCTACGTCGGCTTCGTTGTCGGCGACTTCGGTGAGACGGGTGCTGTCGAAGCCGGAACTGCCACACTAAGCCTGCCTATTGGCAAAGCGACCAGGCGGTACACGCCAGCGTCGCATTCGAACCATAGGCACTCTACTTCGCTCTCGCACACCGCGCCCTCCGGTTTGGCTGCTGCGCAAACCCCGTCGGGTGAGCACCAGGCGCGCGCTTCACAGCGACCTGCGCAGGGCTCGCCCACAGCAGGCACCACCGGACCGTTGGCTGCGCAGGTGCCGTCTTCGCATTCCAGTCCAGAGCCGCACTCGCCTTCGCATACGCGTGACCCATCGGGCTGCTCGATGCACAGCAGCGGGCACGGCGCATTTACAGCGGCTGCGAGGCACATCGTCTGCGCATCGGACTCGGCCACACGCCCGCATACGCCCGCCGCGCACTCATTGGATAACGCGCATGGCTGGCCCGCTGCCACCAGCTTCGCAGCGACCCCTAAACACGGGTTCGTGGGGTCTGTGTAGAACCGAACGATGGCGTTGCGCGCTTCGCCAGTCAGCAGTTCCAGGCAGGCCCCAAAGGCATCTGCATCGATGCCGATTCGGCCATCGGCCACTGCCTGGTCGAAGGCTACAACCCCCTCAGTTTATCTCTCCATCGCAAACGCTTCGAAACACCTTTTTCTCGGTGCTCAGGGAGCGTTGTCACAATAAGCAGGAATCCAGGATTCGAAACACGGGTCTGCCTGCACCCGCTCGCAGGTCACGCAGTCCGTACAGTACAAGTCGCGGTTTTCGGCGAGCCAGAGGTTCCGGCCATCATTGCGAATTTCCACGAGGGACCCGGATGCCTGCTCAACCGCCAGTGTCTGGATCACATGAGGGCTCGTGACGGAGTCCTCACGTGGTTCTCGTTGTACGGTGCAACCCACCTGAACCAACTCCCTCTCGTTGCAGACAGAGTCTTCACCGGGCCGATCTCGCACTACTTGCAATACCGGACGGGAACACGCGCTGCAGTCGAGTGTTTCGCCCGCTTCGCCGCAGTTGGCATACTTGTCGTCGCAGGCACCTACAAGGCAGGCGAGAGCGAACAACACCGGCATCGTGGCGAACCAACGAGTCTTTTCGCTTCTTAGAATCAGCTGCATCATCAATCCGCGAAGTGGAATCCCGAAGGGCCAGAGAAATAGTAATCGCCGACCCAGATCGGCGGATTACCAGAGACGCTTGTTGCCGTGATGCGCTTGTACAGACAACGACCTGTCAGGGACCCGACGAAGTGAACCGACCACCGTCCGGCGTGGCGGAATGCGGTGTCCAGAAGGACCGTGCCTCCGCCCGGTGGGCATTTATCCACGATCTGAACAAGAAGGTCTGGTGAATTTCCGTAGGCTGCAAGGTCAGCGAGAACCACAACCTTTAGCCCGTTTACGCCGCTGGGCATAGGAAGACCGCTGTTGACCGAGAGTTCCACCACCTGTCCGGTGGTCATGAAAATCTGCGATACACCCCATCCGCCGTTGACGCCCACCA
>JAGWVZ010000363.1 GCA_018970625.1 Myxococcales bacterium
AATATCGGCACGTCTGTCGCTCAGACGTGGCAATTCAATGACGAAACCTTTCAGTCGATAATAAAGGTCCAGACGGAAACTGCCGTTGCGGACCATTTCCTCGAGATTGCGATTCGTTGCACAAATCAGGCGCACGTCGGTTTCTACCGTTTCGCTGCCACCGACACGCTCGAACGTTCGCTCCTGCAGCACGCGCAACAGCGCAACCTGCGTATTGGGCGAAATATCACCAATCTCGTCCAGAAAGAGCGTACCACCGTCGGCCAACTCGAAGCGGCCTTTCTTGCGTGCCATGGCGCCCGTAAAGGCACCGCGCTCATGCCCGAACAATTCGCTCAGTAGCAGCGTCTCGACAAATGCCGCACAATTCACTTTCACAAACGCGCCCTGCGAGCGCTTGCTGTTCTGGTGAATCGACGCCGCAATGAGCTCCTTGCCGGTTCCCGACTCACCCTGAATGAGCACCGTGGAATCCGACTCGCTTATTCGGTCTACCATGCGGAAAATCTGCCGCAGGCGAGGGTCCTCACCCACGATGCTCGCATAACGGGAACGCCACCGCAGATATTGCGGCGAATGCAGGTCCTCGTCGGGTTCCGCTGCTCGCGCCGGCGCCTCCAGCCACGGCGTGCGCCCCGATTCGAGCGCTTCGATACTCTCGAACACTTTTCGACGCGTGCGCTCTGCGAAGAACGTTTCCCGCATGGAGTCCGGCACGTTCTGCGCCATGTGATGCAACAGCGTCGCGGCGCTCTTCAACAGCGCCTGTGCATGGTCGTGGTCGCCCTCTGACGCTGTGCCAAGACCCAGATAAAGCCGAGCCTGCCACGTGCGTTCGTGCAGTGTATTCTGTTCGAATACCAGCAACGCCTGCCGCAGCGGTTCCATCGCGCCCGCCGGATTTCCATCTCGCAGCGCAAAATAACCTGCCGCCAGATCGGCCTCGGCGCGCACCTCGGCCCATTCGCCGCCCTGCTCTGCCGCCAGCTGATAGACCTGCTCCAGCAAATCCTGGCGCAATTCCCGATTTGACGCGCCATCGGCCGCCCGCGCCAGACTCACCAGCACGCGACCCGCAAATGCGCCGCCGCCGGTGCGCTGAATCAGGTCGCGCGCCTCTTCGAGTGCCGCGACAGCGCGATCATAACGCTGATCATTCAATTCCAGATTTCCGAGCACAAATAATGCGCGCGCACGGAAATACAGAATATCGCGACGACCCGTAATATCGAGCGCCGTGGCAATCAGCGCCCGGGCGCGGGCGGCATCTCCCAGATTCTCGTACAGAGAACCCAGATTCATGGCCGTCACCGCGTACTGGTGCTCGCTACCACTTCGCCGGAACAGCGCCAGGCCGCTCAGGTACGCCTGCAGCGCCTCGGCATAACGCAGGGTCTTGTGATAAATAACACCCAGATTCAGCTGCAGGAACGAGCGCGTTACCAGACTCGTCATTTCTCCGCCGACCTGCACACATCGCTGCAGCATCTGCTCGGCTTCCACATACCGGCGTTGCTGCAATTTCAGTGTCGCACGATTGAACAGCGAACGGACTTCTTCCTGAGCAAATCCGGCACGCGCGGCGCGATCACCATTTCGGGCGAACGCTTCATCGGCCTCCTCATATCGACCCAGAAACAACAATACCTTGCCAATGGTATTGTCGACCCGAATCCACTGCCGAATCAACGCGGGTTCGGCCGACTGTGTGCCTGTTAGCGGTGGTGACATCGCCAACACGGCATCGTGTTCGCCGCGCCCATAACGCGCTTCGGCGGTTACCGCGTGAAGTCGCCATTGCTCTTCGGCCGACAACGGCAGATTCATTTCCGAGATTCGTTCCGCATCGAGCAATGCATCAGCAAATTGCCCCAGTTCCAGGCGAATTTCCGCAGAACGAAACAGAATATCCACCTGCTCGGTCGACGCAGCGCCGGTCCACAACGCACCCAGGGTGCCGAGCGCGCCGGTCTGGTCACCGAGCGCGGATTGCAGCATGGCCAGACGCGTATCGATCGCACGCCATGCGCCCGGTTTCGACCGCTGACGCAACGAACGCAACAGGTCAGCGGCCCGCTGGTACGCAAACGTTCGCTGCAGGTGGTCAATCGCCGTCAACGCACTCTGTGTGGCCCGCTCCAGGCTGGGGCCCTTCAGATCGTGCGCCGCGATCGATTCCGGATCCACCGCCTCGCCAAGACGCGAACGGTCTTCCAGCACGCGAGCCACCGCGCCATGCAATTCGCTGCGGCGTTCGGGACTCAGCTGCTCGTAAAGCAGGTCGCGTTGTGCCGCATGCACAAAGTCCAGCCGCACCTCGGTGCGCTGAATGCGCTGCTCCAGGAGGCCCTGCGCCACGGCGCGGCTCAGCAGGTCATGCCGCCCGGGAACGCCTGCAAGTTGCAGCGCGAGCTCAGGCGAAGCAGGGCGACTCAGCACAGCCAGCACGTCCAGAAGGCGCCGTTCGTCATCGGCCAGCGACTCCAGGCGCTGCTCAAACAGCGTGCGGGCCTGCACAGCGAGCCCATCAATCAGTCGATCGAGTTGCTCGACCGACCCGCCGGCGCTGTTCATCAGGCGCGCGACCACATCATCGCGCGTCAGGTGCTGTCGCACACGCTCTTCCTCGAACGGGCGCAGGTCCAGGAAATGAACGTGAGGCCGTTCGCCAAGCCGACGGCGCAGCTCGTTCAGCGCATCGCCCTGCTCGCAGACCGTGACCACCACCGTCCCCTGAAACGCCCGCGAGCCGCTGCCCGACGGGGCAAATGCGGCGACCGGGTCGCTGAAGACATATTCGAGCAAATAGTTCAGGGCGGCGTTCGTGGCCGAGTCGCAGTCCTGCATCTCGTGGATCACGACGACCGCGGGAAGGCGCTCCGATGCCGCCGCGAACAGGTGCCCCACGGCCTCAAAGAACCGCAGCTGTGCTACCGCGCTCGACTCCACCGGAGCCGGCTCGACCGCCATGCCGCGAAGTCCCGGCATGCCCAGCGACCCGCCCACCTCGTTGACGAGCGCCTGCACATCGGGCTCCAGCAAACCCAGGTCGTCCAGGTTGCGAACGTAGCGCGAGAGCACCTCGCGCAGCGGGCGGTACGTCAGTCGCCCACCTCGGCACGTGCCTTCAAACACCGGTTCACGACTGCCCAGCAGGCTGCGTCGCCACTCCTTGAGCAGCGACTCGAACCCGGTGCCGTACGGCGCGTGCAATACCACCAGTGCGCCATGCCCATTTCGGCGCGCCTCGCTGTGCACATGCGTCAGCTGCCGGGTGAGCGCACCCAGACTCGCAGGCACGTCGCGCGGTGAAGCGCCGGTCGATGGCTGGTTCATGAACAGGGTGCCGGGAAGTGCGACAACAGACGAGTGCGCATCGTACGGAGAATCGTCCGGCACGGCAACAAGACGAGGCACATCAAGAGAACGAAAGCAGCGCGCGCCTCGCTACCGATAGAGGCTCAGCGCGATCGGCGGACCCGACTCAGGCCTGCGAACCGGCCAGGTCGTTGTCAGCCGCGGCCGGCGCACTGCCGGTCTGGCGCGACTTGCGGGCCAACCGCATGGAGCGGGTTCCGAGCTTGTTCGAGAACAGGCTGCCGATGTAGCTTCGGAACATATAGCCAAAGAAGCTCTTCTCGTTCAGCGCCGGGTCAATCTTGTCGGCGATGAGTGCGTGAGCGGCCGGAGCCTCGCTCCAGTGCATGCCGGGATTGTTGTGGTGCACGGTGTGGAAGCCGTTGTTGAACAGCAGGGCGTTCATCCAGGGACCGACGATGTTACGGCTGTGGTTATATTTCGACTCTTCATCGGCGTGCACGTGCTGCACGTAGTTGAAGATCATGACGGTGTAGACCGCAAACTGCTGTGGGAGGATCACAAACACCAGCGCCTTCTGCCAGTCAAAATACAGCGGCACGGCCATCGAGAGCAGGAAGACCAGAATCTGAGCCATGGCCAGCCAGAAGCCCTTTCGGTTGTTCTGCCACAGCGACGCCAGGTACTTGCGAATGGCGATGGTCTGGTACGAGCCGCTGATGCTCGGGTAGGTCAGCAACGTAACGGCGTTGTTCCCTTCGCTCATGCGATAGGTGATCGTGTAGTCGCCTTCACGGTTGGTGTACCGGTGGTGGTTCATGTTGTGGGTGGGTACCCACGCGAACACCGGGAATCCGTAAAACACGGTCAGCCACCAGTCCATGAGCACATTGAGCGCCGGGCTGTGGAACGTGCGCACGTGATTGTGGTTGTGCGCCATCACCGAGCAGCTTACCGCCATGAACATCGCCCACACCCAGAGACCCACCGTCAGCAGGCTGAATTCCAGGGGGCGCATCCAGTTCACCACGAAGAGGCCAGTGGTGACAGCCACAAAGGCCATCGTACGTTTATCAGCGGGGTTACGAAGAAGCACGGGCACGACTCCATCCGGTCAAACGGTCGACCGGGCAGGG
>JAGWVZ010000364.1 GCA_018970625.1 Myxococcales bacterium
TAACCGGTGCCCGGCCTTGTCCCTGGGTGAGCTGCAAGTTTCACCTCTATCTGGACGTGAATCCGGAAACCGGCTCCATCAAGCTCAACTTTCCCGATCTGGAAGTGTGGGAGATGCCCGAGACGTGCGCTCTGGATGTTGCAGATCGTGGTGGAATTACGCTGGAAGAGGTCGGCGAGATCCTGAACCTGACGCGTGAGCGCATTCGTCAGGTGGAGGTACACGGGCTGGAAAAGCTGCAGTTGGAGTACAAGGACCTCTCCGGCGGCGACTTCGAGTGACTTTGCCTGCCGACGGGGTGGAAAAGTCGCAGACACGGCGACCCGTGGCTTCGCGGGGGCTAGCTGCAATCGGGCCGAAGAGCAGGCTGATTGACGCACTGGGTCACGGGCACTAGGCAGCGCGCCCGTCGCACCCAACCCGTTCACGCGTTCCGGGTCCTGCGTCAGGAAGTCGCCGTGGACGCCCCCGGAGGTTTATTATGCAACGTCGTGCCCTGCTTTCCGTCTCGGATAAGACCGGTCTTGTTCCCTTCGCAGTCACGCTGGCTGAGCTCGGATTTGAGCTTGTGTCGACGGGTGGCACGTTCAAGGTGCTGTCCGAGGCTGGCGTTCCGGTGCGATACGTAACTGAAATTACTGGCTATCCAGAGGTCTATGGCGGTCGTGTCAAGACGCTGCATCCGGTTGTTCATGGGGGCATTCTGCATCGTCGCGATGATGCAGCGCATGTGTCGCAGGCCAATGAGCTGGGCGTCGCGCCCATCGACATCGTGGTCGTGAATCTGTATCCCTTCGTGCAGACGGTGACAAAGCCGGGGGTCACGTTCGAGGACGCGGTCGAGAACATTGATATCGGTGGACCGGCCATGGTGCGTGCGTCAGCCAAAAACCACGCCAGCGTCACGATCGTGGTGTCGCCCGACGATTACGGTCGTGTTGCCGCCGCCCTGAAAGAATTCGGTGCGACCAGCGCCGAGCTGCGAAGAGAGCTGGCGTTGAAGGCGTACCGTCACACGGCGACGTACGACAGCGCGATCGCGACGTGGCTGGCTGGCGCCGTGGGTGAGCACGAGGCGCTTCCGGCAGAGATCCATCGACCGCTCGTGAAGGTTGAGGACCTGCGCTACGGAGAGAACCCGCATCAGGCAGCCGCGCTGTATCGTGGCGCGGGTGACGCGGCACTCAACGGTGCGCGCGTCCTGCAGGGAAAGGCGATCTCGTACAACAACCTGGTCGATCTCGACGCAGCGGTCGCGCTGGTGCTGGAGTTCGACGAGCCGGCTGCAGTCATCATCAAGCACACGAACCCATGTGGTACAGGTCGCGACGCGACGAGCCTGCTCACGGCGTATGAACGTGCGCTGGCTGCTGATCCGGTGTCGGCGTTTGGGGGCATTGTGGCCCTGAATCGCCCGGTGGATGGAGCGCTGGGTAGCAAACTGGCGGAGCTGTTTCTTGAAGTGATTGTCGCACCGTCTTTCGATGAAGATGCCCGTGAGCGACTCGGAAGCAAGACCAACCTCCGCCTCGTGGAGTATGATGCCGCGCAACTTCGGGTCCGTCGCGTAGAGCGCTCCACACTTTTTGGCACACTGGTGCAAACAGAGGACGCTCGCATCGGAGACTTGAATGAGGAGTGGAATGTCGTGACCGACCGAGCTCCCACGGCTGAAGAAGAGACGGCGCTCCGGTTTCTTTGGCGGGTGTGCAAGCATGTGAAAAGCAACGCGATTGTGATTGGCGATGCGGTTTCAACGATCGGAGTGGGTGCGGGCCAGATGTCACGCGTTGACTCGGTGAAGCTGGCGGTTGGCAAGGCGACTCGGTCCGTGGAAGGCGCTGTATTGGCCAGTGATGCTTTCTTTCCATTTCGAGATGGGCTGGATGAAGCCGCCCGAGCGGGTGTGAAGGCCATCATTCAGCCCGGTGGTTCCCGCAAGGATGCTGAGGTGATTGCAGCAGCCAATGAACACGGCATTGCGATGGTGTTTACCGGCCATCGACATTTCCGCCACTGAGACATTCTACATCGACAGGTGGACCATGAACGTACTTGTGCTTGGCAGTGGCGGTCGCGAACATGCCCTGTGCTGGAAGATTGCCACCAGTCCGCTCGTGGATCGTGTGTTTGCGGTACCGGGGAACCCCGGGATTGCTGGCGAGCCCAAGTGTACGACGCTCGCGCTGTCGCCGACTGACGGACCGGGACTGAAGGAGCTGTGTCGCCGTGAACGTGTGCAGCTGGTTGTCATTGGGCCTGAGCAGCCCCTCGTGGAGGGGGTCGCCGACGTGCTGAGAGCAGAGGGGATTGCGGTGGTTGGTCCGGGCGCCGACGGCGCGCAGCTCGAAGGCTCCAAGTCGTTTTGCAAGCAGGTCTTTGTGGATGCGGGCATTCCAACCGCTGCCTACGCGCGAGTGACCTCGGTCGACGAGGTGAATCGCTTCGTCGATTCGTTCACCGGCAAGGCGCTGGTGGTGAAGGCGGATGGTCTGGCAGCCGGGAAAGGGGTCATTGTCTGTGACTCTGTCGAGGAGGCACGGACCGAAGCGATTCGCATGCTGGAGGAGCGACCGTTCGGCGACGCTTGTGCCTCGGTGGTTCTGGAGGAGCGTCTGGAAGGCATCGAGGTCAGCTACATGGTACTCACGGACGGCCGGCGTTTTCTCGCGCTGCCGACATCGCAGGACCATAACGCTTGCTGACCGGAGATATGGGCCCGAATACAGGGGGAATGGGGGCGTTCTCTCCGGCAACATTTTTGAGTGAACAGGACGTCGCGCAGCTGGAGTCTCTGGTGATTGAACCGACGTTGGTCGAGCTTCGGCGCCGCGGGATTGATTACCGTGGTTTCCTGTACGCGGGGGTGATGCTGACGGAACAGGGACCGATGGTGCTGGAGTACAACTGCAGGCTGGGTGATCCCGAGACGCAGGTGTTGATGATGGCGATTGACGGCGATCTGGTGCCTTCGTTGATCGCAGCGGCAGCTGGAAATCTGGAGTCGGGCCGTTTTGCGGTGCGGGGTGGTGCCGCTGTGGTGGTGTTGGCTGCCGAGGGCTATCCGGATTCACCGGTGAAGGGAGCGGTGATTTCGGGGCTTGATGTCGCGGCATCGAGAAAGGGCGTGAAGGTGTTCCACGCAGGGACGCGGTCGAACGCCGGCGACACGGTCGTGCACGGCGGTCGGGTGCTGGGTGTTGCGGCATCCGGGTCGTCGCCGAACGAAGCGGTTCAGCTGGCGTATGAGGGGGTCGCGGTCATTCGGTGGACTGGAATGCAGTACCGCGCAGATATCGGGAAATCGATTGGCTAGGGCTCATTTTGCGCCGAAAAGTCCGCGTAGCCAGGCGAAGAATCGAGCGAACACGCCCTGGGGCGGTCTGGATTGTAGAGCGCTTCCGGGGGCGGGCTGAGAGCTGCCGTCGTTCGTGGCAGGTGCGCTGGTTTCTTGCGCGGCGAGTGGCGCGTCATCTGAGGCCTTCGGCGAGCTCTCGGTCGAGAGCTTCGTCGGAAGAACAGGCAGCGGAGGAGCCGAATGTGCGGCGGGAGACGATGAGACTCCGAGAAGCGCATCCAGATCTTCTTCAGCTCGGGCAGGCGCCGAGGTGTCTTCCAATGCCGCACCCCCGGTTGGACGTGCCGAGTGTACGGCATCAAAGATGGCCGCATGATCACTGGTAATCCGCTTCAGCATGGAGCGCAGATCCTCTTCATCGGAGGACGTAGGAGCTGACTGCGGTTCGCCACCTGTGGAAGCGGCTGCCCACGCGTTGGAGTGCGCCCGCTGGGTCATCTCGTTGGGATCGGTCGGTTTGCCCGGACGACGTGTGGATGACTCGGAACGGAGCCGGCCCGGATCGTCATCGGCTGTTCGGTCAGGCGTTTGCGACGGCATTTTCTGGAACGCGATTCGCCCGATGGGCAGGCCATCCGGATCGGCTTCTCCTTCTGCCGACTCCGGGGTCGCTGCAGAATCGGGAGGGGTTCCGGCGTCGCGATTCAACCCAAATGCAGCAAGAAGCGCATCAGCCTCGTGTTCGGGGGCCGAGGCGGACGCGGGTGCCGCTTCGACAGTCGACGCGGGGGCGAAGTCTGCTCCGAGTGTACTGGCCCACTCCGGTGTACCGCCGTGCGGCTCTGCGCCAGCCAGGGCAGCGTCCAGCGCACCGGGCCGCTGCAGCAGGGTCTTGTACTGCGGAATTGCCGAAGTGTCGTTGGTTCCCTCTGTCGCGGCAGCGTCCGAAAATGGACCGGCTGCGAAGATGGAGTCGAAGGTGGAATCGAGCTCGTCCGCAATGGCCTCGAAGTCGGCTGTTCCCTCCGCCGTGACCATTTCCTCGACGGCGACGACCGGCACAATTCCAGAACGTTCTCGATCCCACGATCGGTCCGCCTGTATGCGTTCGATCAGGCGTCGGCTGTTGGGTTCTATTTTCTCGAAGCGAATA
>JAGWVZ010000365.1 GCA_018970625.1 Myxococcales bacterium
CATAATAGGTGTCATTGGCGGCCATCCACGAGGCGAAGTCGGCCAGACTGCCGCCGGGCGTAAACAGGGCTTCACACAGTCGGGCCTTCAGCGGGAAATCAAACTGCCCGTCGAGCATGGTATCGGGGTCAACAAAGCTCCGAATCAGGGCTGCGTCATCGTACGCGAACGTCTCGCCCACCAGATAGAAACGACCACCCACCGGTTCAGGGAACGCCTCATTCAGCTCACGCCGCAGGTCAGTCAGCCACGGGATGGGCACGTGCTTGATGGCATCGAGCCGATAGCCGTCGATCTCGAACTCCTTCGCCCACCACACCGCGTCGGCCACCGACCATGCGCGCGCAGCCGGAATGTCAAAATCGAACGGCGGCAGGTACGAGGTGAATGCACAGCGAACACCCCAGTAAGGATCATTCCAGAGGTTTTCGGGGCCGCACAGTCGAGTCTGACCGTTATCACCCGTGGCAAACCAGCTGCGATTGGCCTGATACAGCGGGCTCTCTGAGTCCACATGGTTCATGACATAATCGAACAATACCTTAATGCCGTGGCCATTGGCCGAATCCGCGGCATGCGCCGCCTCGATCATGGCACGGAGGTCAGCTTCGGTGCCAATGCGATCCTCGACCTGAGGGCGCGGCGTCGGGTTATCAGGATTGCTGTAATTAATATTGGCGGGTGAAGGCCAGTATCCGTGGTACCCCGAATACTGATTTCGGTCAGCGTTCGGATCAATGGCAGCGCCTGCCGTATCGCGATTTTCGTACGGAGCGGTGATCCACAGCGCCGTAACTCCCAAATCAGTCAGATAATCCATTTTTTCGGTAATGCCCGCCAGGTCACCACCTTCATACTGGCCCGACGGCCCCGTCGCAGCATTGCCCCCGGTCGCACCAGGAACGTCCACGTTCCGACCATCGCTGTCGTAGAAGCGGTCGACCATGAT
Organism: Myxococcales bacterium; assembly: GCA_018970625.1. The sequence continues at coordinate 950 of JAGWVZ010000365.1, forward strand.
GAAATACATGACCGTGTCTTCCCATTGAAATTCGTCGGGAGTGCCACAGACGCCCACCGTCGGTGTGTCCGAACAATCCACCGTCAGCAGGCTGTTCAACCCACCAAATGGGTCAGGCACGGTATTCGGATTATTCGGGTCCTCAATAAAGGTCGTCTCATCGAGCACGAACTTGTATTCGTAAGAACCATTGGCGATCTCATACCTGCCGATCCAGAGCCCTTCGGTCTCGTTCCACGTGAGCGGCCATCCACCGGCGGCGATGGTCTGCGGCCATACGCCGGCCGTGGCGTTGAACTGGCCCGCTGCGTGAACCGTTCGCGGTGGAGCGCCCGGCGGGTCGTAGGTGAACACCTGCACATTGCAGGGCAGCGGTTCACACAGACCGCCGTCGCACTGCTCGGTCAGCGCGTCACACTCCAGATCCGTGCTGCACTCTTCCTCGATGCACTGAAAATCGACGCACAGAAAACCTGCACCACAATCCTCATTCAACTCACATTCGGGCACGCAGCGCCCCTCTTCGCATACGAAGGGTGCTGCGCAGGGGCGGCTGTCGTCGCATTCCGTGGTCACCGCGTCGGCGCCAGATGAATCGCCCGGGTCAGACGTCCCTGAATCCGGGTCCGTCGAACCACCGTCCGAATCAGAGGGACGCGTGTCCTGACGCGGATCCAGCGGCAGACCCAGATCAACGAACTCCGAATCCGTGTCGACTCCCGATGCGGGGTTATCCAACTCTCCGTCGTCCAGACAGGCCGTGAGTGCCAGAACAAGCACGGACGACAGGCAAGCGAGCGATAGACGATGGGCGTACATTCGGGTTCCGGTGTTCGGGTCCAGACGGTCAGAGAAAGAGAACAGCCGACCTGATTTCAGCCGGCCATGACGGAATGCGAGCGAAGCTCAACGATAGCAGGAATGACGGTTCGTTCCAGCTCATCCCTTTACACCTCCGGAGGTCAAACCACCCACGAGATGCTTCTGAAGCGCAAAGAACAACGCCATCACCGGGAGGCTCACCACAAGGGCGCCGGCTGCAAACGGACCCCACGCGGTGGAGTTGTCGTCCACGTAGGATTGAAGCACGACAGGCAGCGTCATGTTGCGTTCCCCGGACAGAAAAGTCGCCGCCAGAATAAACTCATTCCACGCCGTCATAAAACTGAACAGCGCCGTGACAACGATGGCGGGTTTCGCCAGAGGCAGAACTATGCGCGAAAAAATAAACCACTGGGACGCGCCATCCACCAGCGCGGCCTCTTCAAGGTCCTTGGGAATCGTGTCAAAATACCCCTTCAACATCCACACCGAGAAAGGAACGCTGGTCGTCGAATAGACCAGCGCGAGCCCCATCATACTGTTCAGAAGACGCAGCTCATCGAGCAGAATGTAGAGTGGCACAGCCATCACCACGCCCGGGAACATCTGCGTCACCAGAAAAGCCTTCATGCCTTCTTCGCGCCCTGGGAACCGAAAACGCGAGAAGGCGTAAGCAGCGGTGGTCGAGACAGCAAGCCCCACCAGCGTTGTCACCGTACTCACCATCAGGCTGTTCAGCAGCTGAATCGGAAAAAGAGCATTCCCCAGGCCATCCCGAGTCGAAAATACCGTCATAAAATGCCGAAACGACACTTCAGTCGGTATTGGGCTCCATCCACTTCCAAAACCGGCGTCGGGGCTAAGCGCCACCTTCAGCACCCAGAGCACCGGATACAGGGTGACCACGGTCACCCCGATCAGCAGCGCCTGACGAAGCGCCTGCTGAACCCAGGTGACCGGCTGAAACGACTCCTGCGTGGCGCTCATGCATCCTCCGCCGACTTCTTCGGGGTAGTCAGACGCGTATAGACCAGCAGCACACCGAAAATCAGCACCCCGTAGGCGGCCGCGTATCCGTACTGCTCCTGACGCTGAAACGCCCATCGATACGCTTCGGTAATCAGAATATCGGTGCTCGAGTCAGGTCCTCCCTCGCTGACCAGGTAGATGATGTTGAACATGTTGAACGTCCACACGGACCCCAACACAATCGCGGGGATCAGGGCCGGCTTCAACAGAGGAAACGTAATGTGCCTGAACCGCTGCCATTTCGACGCACCATCCACTTCGGCCGCGTCCTCCAGATCACGTGGAATGGCCTGCAGGGCACCCAGCGAGACCACCATCATAAATGGAAATCCCAACCACGTATTGGTCACCAGATTGGCCGTGAAAGCGGTAGAAAACTGAGAAAACCAGTCAACAGCAGGAACCCCGAACACACCCAGTAGATGGTTGATCGCACCGAAATTGAAGTTGAACAGAGACTTCCAGATCAGGGCGGTAATGTAGTTTGGAACTGCCCATGGAACGATCAGCAGCACACGATATACGCCCCGAAGCCGCACCCAGGGGTCACGCAACAACAGCGCCAGCGCCAGACCAATACACACGTGCAGCGTCACGTTCAGCAGTGTCCACAAGACCGTCACCGCAAGGGTGAACCAGAAACTGCGGGGCTCCCAGAATCCGAAGTCCGACGACGTCAGAATGCGAACGAAATTCGATAAACCCACGAAGGTGAACTCACCGTTCTCGTGCGCAAAGAACGAGATCGCGGCCCCCGTGAAGAATGGCACGAATATCAGCAGCCCCGAAGCGAGCGCAGCCGGTGCGATGTACACATAGGCCCACCGTTGCTCCAGCATGCGTGCCACCAGGCCCACGCGACGGGACCGGATCACCGACCAGACGGCGAAACACAACAGGAGCGCGCCCATCAGCAGCACCCACGGCATCGGACTGGTCGGCGGTGGCGGTGGCGTCAGGGCAATCGCAAGGTCGCGCGCAGCGTCATCCAGAATCGCCTGTCGCGGACGGTCTCCCCGAAGCGTCTGCTCCAGGATTCGGTTTGCAGGCTCCCAGATCACCTGCATCGCAGGATGATTGGGCATGGCGACGCCCTGAAGACCGGCCTGCGCAAATGGCGACAGCTCGGGGTCAAGTGCCACCCGGGGGTCCTGCAGGGCGCGGGTGTTGGCAGGGTTTTGTCGTCCCTCCACCGCGCGCATCACCGACGCATCGTAACCCGCCAGATACTCCATCACCGCCAACGCATCGGCTCTTCGTTCGGGAAACGTGTGGCCAGACAGAAAAGCGCTCTCGACCGTCAGCAATGGCCGGGCAGGCAAGCCCGTCTCGCTCACGACCGGCAACGGGACGATGCCGAAATCCACCCCCGTCAATTCGCCCAGAAACCAGGGGCCCTGAATGACGAACAGCGCATTTCCCGTCGCAAAACGGTCTTTTACAACGTTGTACCCAGAGTCGCGAGGTAGCAGCGACCACTCATTCTGCAGGGCATTCACAAAGTCCAGAGAGGCCGACAGCTCCGCCCCGGCAAGGCGCGGTAATCCGTCATCCCCCACCAGGGCTCCTCCAAAGCCGAATATCCACGGCGCGTGAAAATAAAAGTCACTGATTTGATAGACCAGACCGAAACGTCCTGCCGCCGGATCAT
>JAGWVZ010000366.1 GCA_018970625.1 Myxococcales bacterium
AATATCGGCTTCGTAGCGGCACAGGAGCGCCCCACCGGGTTCGATCTGTCAGCGGAGGATATTGCAGAGCTTGAGGCGGGCGAAGCGCTGGTTGCGACCCGCACCGGTGAAGTCAACCGCGGTCAGGTCGTCGGACTGATTGACGCTGGCATTCGTCCCCTCATGGAGATCGTCACGGATACAGACAACCAGTACATCTGGTTCCCGGACATGCTCGAATCCGAGCAGATCAGCCGGGAAGGAGATCGCGGTCGCAGCCGCGGCGTCACGAACATGCCGTGGCCCATCTCGAACCGAAACTACATGGTGGATGGTCGTTACACGCAGTACACGTTCGATGGCGCTGAGTGCCACGCCATTGAGTATCAGTACGTGCCCGATTCCGGCAATATGGAGCAGTTGTTCGGGTATTATCTGATGTGCCCATTTCAGGGCTCAGACAGTCGAACGCTGGTGAAATATGTGATCAACGCCGACCTTGGAATCTGGTTGCCGAGCTCGATCATTGCGTGGGCGCAGGCTCGTCTGATGCCGGGCGTGATTGAGGGGCTGCGCGACCGTTACAACGCGCTGCACTGAACGTTCGTCGTCATGCTTCGACTTCGCGCCGAGACGCCACCTGAGTGGGCTGCCCTTGCCTGTGCTCACCTGGATGATTTTCTTCAGGACCACGCCGCCAACGAGCGCAAGGTGTCGCAGAGCGCCTCGACGCTGGTCGCCCAGTACCCCACGCACGTGGAGCTTGTGGACGCGCTGATCGACGTGGCTGTCGAAGAAATGCAGCATTTTCAACAGGTATGGCAGGTATTGCAGGCGCGCGGAAAAACGCTCGCCTACGACGTGCCTGACCCATACATGGGCGCGCTCATGAAGACGATGCGCAAGGGAGATTCCCGCCTGTTTCTGCTCGATCGCCTTCTGGCGTTCGGCATTGTTGAAGCCCGCGGTTGCGAACGATTTGCGATGATGGCCGAGGCGCTTGAGCCGGGTTCCATGAAAGAGTTTTACATGGAATTAACCCGATCTGAGGCCCGCCACCACGCCCTGTATCATCGTCTGGCCCGCCTTTATTTCGACGAAACAGAGGTCGAAACCAGGCTGAATGAATTACTCGATGCCGAGGCCGAAATAGTGAAATCACTGCCCCTTCGGCCGGCCCTGCATTGAGCGATACGGCGTTGAGCGCAAACACGCTGCATATCGTCGCCGTTATTCCACACCCCGACGACGAAGCGTGGGCCATGGCCAATACCCTGGCTGAGTGCGCCAGACGGGGTCACCGGGTAAGCGTGGTCTGCGCCACCGATGGCGAGGCAGGGCGGCATTCGACTCAGCGATTGACGCCGGATGAACTTCGGGCGTTTCGTCGGGCCGAGCTTGCCGACAGCTGCCGTGTGCTGGGCGCACAGGCGCCGATATTTCTGGGTCTTCCGGACGGTGGACTGGCCGACGTTGACTCTTCGGAATGGGCAACGGTGCTGGCCAGGCTTGTGGCTCCCCTTCGTCCCGGGCTGATTCTGACGCTGGGGCGCGATGGCGGCTATGGTCATGTGGACCACCTGGCATGCACGAACGCGGTCATGGCGTGGACGTCGCAGAACAATGTCCCCCACCTTTTGCATGTAACGCCGCCCGATGTATTTACTGAATTTGCCGATCGCCTGCGGAAATTCGCACCGAAATTGTTGGTTTCTTCTGAGCGCATGAATTCGCTGGTTTCGCCTTCGCCTGACTTCGGTGTGCAGGTGGACTCGATGGATTGGCGTCCGGTGGCGACGGCGATGCATAAATCCCAGTTACCGAATAAGGGTCCGGAACACTTTCTTTTTTCGGGAATCTGGCAGGCGCTGGGGTCGCAGGAGTGTTGGTCCTGGGCGCATGCGTGCAGGCCTGAGAGCGGCACGCCTGGTGCGCCATTTGTGCCGGTTCCCGCTACGGATTTTTCATGAAGATCCTGCACCTGACGCGCGATTTTGGTCCGCCTGTTACGGGCGGAATTTCAACCGCCGTGACCTCGCTGGTTCGTGCTCTTTCACACGACCGAGATGCTCGGCAGCTGGTGATTTCGTTCGATGCGTGGAGGCCGGCGGCAGCGGGCGTGCCGGCGCCGCTTTCGATGGTGGACGACGGACGCCTTCGTATTGCCCGGGCGGAATCCCAGGCGCAGCTGCCCGCTGTGCGACAGCTGATGAACGATTTTGCGCCTGATATTGTACACCTGCATGACCCGTTATTCGAAGAGCTGGCATTTGCTCCGGGTGTGCCAGTGGTAGCGCAGCTGCATGTGTATCATCATGGCATGTGCGCGCTGCTGAATTTGGAGCAGCCGACGCTCAGTATGTTGGCCGAGGAACGGGCGCTGGCGAGGGCGGCTGTGGTGGTGGCGCCAAACCCGGAGGTCGCCGCAGCGGCTGGTACCATGTGGGGTATCGAAGTGCGCACGATTGTGCATGGCCACGACGTGTGGTCGGAGTGCCGCCCTGAAATGGGTCCGGATAATTCCGAAAATCATGTGGCAGTAAACGGCACCAGTGGGTTTGTGGAAGAAGCGCGGCTGGCGAATCGACCGGGGTGGCTGTGGACGGGGCGTTTCTCGTGGTTGAAGGGCGCCGATCGCCTGGTGGATATTGCCGCGAATTGGACTACGCGTTTTCCTGACAGGGCGCCCGTACGGGTGATTGGTGGATGTCCGGAAAATGGTAGGGCCGAGCGAAAGTGGATGCGGCGGCTGCGTGAGGTATCGCGTGAGAATATCGATTTGCCGGGCTGGCGGCCTGCGTACGAGGTGCAGCAGGCGTTGCGGTCCGGTGCGCCGCTGGTGGTGACATCGCGCTACGAAACGTTTGGCCTGGGTGCGCTGGATGCGGTTCGGTCGGGAGCCCCGTTGGTGATTTCCCGGGCGCCGGGTCTGGCGTGGCTGGTGAATCGTATTGCGGAAACGTTTGCCGATTATCCGCTCTGGATTGTCGAGAATTCTGACGACGCTGGCGCATGGGTGCAGGCGATCGAGGAGGCGATCGCCAGAGGCGGTGGTGTGCAACCTCCAGCATTGTCTGCGATGCTGCCATCGTGGGCGCAGGTGGCGGTGCAGTGGATGGCGCTGTATCGGGAAACCCTGAAGGGGGCGAACAGAGAGTAATGGCGGCGCGTTGGGTCAGAGCTGGCGATGGTGTCTCGCGTGAATGGTGCAAAAGCGCGCACTGATCAGAACGATCGGGGCGTGATGGCGAAACCATCCATCAGAAACACACAGGAGCACCATATTGTGATTTCCCCGCGCCCTGAAATCACCCCCGCGATTGGCGCGCGATCATCCAGCCCGGGTATTCTTCGGGCAGGGCGCTGACCGCGTCGAGCTGCGCGAGTTCTTCGGGGGTGAGGCGGATGTCGACGGCGGCGAGGTTGTCGTCGAGCTGCTCGACGGTTTTGGCGCCGATGATGACCGAGGTCGTGAAGGGTTTGGCGAGCACGTACGCGAGGGCGATGCGGGCGACCGAGACGCCGTGGGCGTCGGCGATGGGGCGCATGATGTCGATGCAGTCGAATACGCGGTCACGGTTGACCGGTGGGAAGTCGAAGGCGACTCGGCGGGCGCCTTCGGGGCCGTCGCCTTCGCGGGTGTATTTGCCCGAGAGCAGACCGCCGGCCAGCGGGCTCCATACCAGCAAGCCCAGGCCCTCGGCCTGCATCATGGGGACGAGCTCGCGTTCGAGGTCGCGGCCGGCGATGGTGTAGTAGGCCTGCAGCGAGCTGAAGCGTGCCCAGCCGTGTCGGTCGGCGATGCCGAGCGCCTTCATGGTGGTCCAGGCGGCCCAGTTCGAGACGCCGACGTAGCGTACGTGGCCCTGCCGCACGAGGTCGTCGAGCGCGCGCACCGCTTCTTCGATGGGCGTGAGCGGGTCAAACCCGTGAATCTGGTACAGGTCGATGTAGTCGGTGCCCAGGCGCTTGAGGCTTGCTTTGACGCCATCCATGATGTGGCCGCGTGACGCACCGCGGTCGTTCACGCCTTTGCCGACCGCGCCCATGACCTTGGTGGCGAGCACAATATCGGTGCGCGCCCGGCCTGAATTGCGCATCGCCTTGCCGGTGATTTCTTCGGACAATCCCTCGGAGTAAACGTCGGCCGTATCGAGGAAATTGACGCCGGCATCGAGCGCGCGCGCCACCAGATTGTCGGCGACCGTCTGGTCCAGGCTGCCCACGGCCGTCCAGAACCCTTTGCCGCCAAAGGTCATCGTGCCCAGGCAGATTTCAGAGACAAGCAGGCCCGTATTTCCCAGTCGATTGTATTGCATGAGCGCATTCCTTCGCAGCGGTGGTTTGGCAAGCGGGGAAGCAACGACGGGGGAGTGGATTGTATTTCGGTGAGGTCGTGGCGTGGCCCACCGGGATGTGGTGGCAGGGCGGCGGTGGCCAGGAAATCCTCTTTC
>JAGWVZ010000367.1 GCA_018970625.1 Myxococcales bacterium
CTGGCTACCGGCGTGCTGGTCGTACTGGCGGGTGAGACCGGTGAGACGCAATATGTAAACAGCGGGTTTCCCATTATGGCTGCCCGTCACCTTGCTCTCGCCAACTACGATGATGATCGGGCGACCGAGATTGCCGTAACCACCAATGGAGCGTTGGGTGTGCTGGACGACCTCGCCGCATGTTCCACTCCATCCGAGGCGAACAATTTCTGCTATCGCTGGCGAGTAGAGGGCCCGAACTTTGACGGTGTAAACGCCGGTACTGCCCTGGCGGCGCACGATTTTGACGGCGACGGTCGGGTCGAGATTTTGTCGGGTAACGCCATCTATGATGGTCGAAACGGTGACCTGTTGCTGGCACCTTCGACCTCTCTTTCCTCGGGCCGCGGACTGTTTCAGACACAAATGCCGGTGGTCGCTGACATCAACATGGACGGACGACTCGACCTGCTGACAGGCAACTGCGCAATCACGCCTGATCTGGCAACAGGGACAGTATCTACGCTCTGGTGCGCTGACGAGTTTGCTGATGGCTTTCCGGGCGTGGCCGACCTGATTGATGCGGACGGAGAACCGGAGGTCGTCGTGGTGCGTTCGGGCACGCTCTGGGTGCTAGATGGCCTGACTGGCGAAGTTTTCGACTCGTTTGATCTGCCCGGAGAAGGGCACGGGGGTGCCCCTAATATCGCCGATTTTGATGGCGATGGCCGACCTGAAATCGCGACCGCAAATGCTGGTTGTTATACCGTTTTCGACCTTGACTGTCGGGGCGCCACGTCCGGTGATTCACTCGGCTGCACGCGGCCGGTCTTTGACGCTTGCACTCCGGGCGTTGACTGTGACGAGGTGCAGGCCTGCCCCGCGCTTGTTGGTGGAACAGGCGATGGTATTCTCTGGTCTGTGGCTACACAGGATGTGTCGTCTTCACAGACGGGGTCGTCCGTCTTCGACTTTCAGGGCGATGGTCGAGCCGAGGTGCTCTATAACGACGAGTGTCGATTTCTCGCGTACGATGGAGCATCCGGGCGCCCCTATCTCCGACTCTACAATACATCGCGCACCGCCTCGGAGTACCCGGTCGTTGTTGATGTAGATGGCGATCTCAGGAGTGAGATCGTCTTCGTGGCCAACAACGATGAGTTCGCGAGAGACTGCGTCGCGACCATCGCTCGACGACCGGACCTTTTCCCCGAGTGCCAGCTCGAACCGTCCGAACAACCCGCCTTTTGTACTCAGGGAGCACAAGGGGTGCGCGTTCTTCGTGACCCATCGGACTCCTGGGTCCGCACCCGGCGAATCTGGAATCAGCACGCCTATGCCATCACCAACGTGAATGACGACGGCAGCATCCCGCAGAACGAAACGCTCAGCTGGCAGTCTTTCAATACGTACAGGGGCAATCGTCAGGGGCAGGCGTTGTTGAGCGCTCCCGATGTTGTGGTCGCTTCGGTTGTTGCCGACAACTCTACTTGCCCATTCAGTCAGTCGCTGATTGTTCGTTTGGCCAATCAGGGCGACCTGACGGCCCCCCCGGGAGTTGTCGTTCAGGTGTTCGCCCCCGACGGCGAGTTACTGGAGCAGGCCACCTCTGCGGTGCCTGTGCCGCCTGGCGGTACCACGGACATTGTGTTGCAACGATCCGGTCCCATGGCGATTGTGACTCAATTCCGATTCGCTGTTGTGCCGTTGTCGCTTTCTGAGGGGAGTCTCGAATGCAACAGCGAGAACAACGGATTTGAATTCAGCGTACCGTGCGAATGTCAGCCTGAAGAGTGTGATGCGATCGACAACAACTGTGACTCCATTGTGGATAACTTCGGATGTCTGGGCTGCGGTCTGGTCGGTGAGCTCTGTTCGGTCGATGAAGATTGCTGCAAGGGTGTCTGCACTTCCGGGGTCTGTAGTATACCGTGCCGTCCTGTCGGAGTGGTCTGCCGGGCGGGAGCAGAGTGTTGCGACGGTATCTGCGACATTCCTGCAGGCGAGACTTCGGGGATCTGCCTCTCTCCGTGACCCATTCGACGCACAGCGCAGAGCGCCTGCCCAGCCGTCGGCGTGCGTGCCTGCGCTCGACGAAAGCGAGCCCATTTCAGCTCGCACGACGTCTCACGGTCGACATCTGGCTTAAAGTCCGCCCCAGCCCGGGAGGATCAGGAGGCCGTTGCGTCCCACGAAGAGCGAGCAGTTGCCTTTGTAGGCGTTGTTGCAGAGCGCCAGGTTGTCGGGCCGCAGTGACCCGATGGGTCGGTCCATGACGGTGAGCTCAAACTTGCGATTCACCGACAGGCGGATCGGATCGGACCGGTCACTTCGGTTGCCCAGTCGAATAAAGAGCGGGCTTAAAAGGGCGTCCAGCAGGCTCTCTGGTCGCAGAATCTGCAGGGTGGCGCCCGCTGGAATCGAGAACAGCGTTTGCCAGTTGCTGTCCGACAAGCCTTCGACACGTCGGTACTCGTCGTACAGAAACTCGACGTACAGGTCGTTTGTACGGCGCTTGTACCGCAATGAACAAATCAGGTCGAATCGGCCGGTGCAGACGGTGACGTCGGTTCCATTGATCTCACCCACCTCGTCACCATCATAAATCAGCGCGTTGCCGCTGCGGGTCAGCACGACCGGGTTGCTGAACTGGCCTGCTTCCCGGATGTCGCCTCGAATGTGGACGGTGCCGTCTCGTTCTGCCACCTGAGCACGGTATACCCGACCATCGGGTCCCGCCAGACTTCCTTCCACAAAGACGAGTTCATTCGGCACCGGTTCAGGGTCTGGGATGGGAGTGTTATCGTCGAGCTCGTCGTAGTCCACCGTCTCGTCGTCATAGGTTTCTTCGTCGATGAAGTCCGGGTCGCTATCGTCTTCCCGGTTGGAGTCGGTGATGAGGTCTTCCCGCACCTCCATTTGCACGACCACGGGCTGCTCGAGCGCGTAACCATAGTTCCACTCCTCCATCCACGCGATGGTCATGCAGCTGTAGCCTCCCGCACCCCAGCCACTACCCCAGCTGTTCTTTGCCAGAAAGCACATGCCACCTTCCTCAGGCATATTGGGCAGCAGTTTGTAACCGACGATGAGGTACGCGTGACCTGCGGCGTGCATCACATTCCCGGCGCTACCCGCAGCGGCCAGCGTGATAAGCCCATTGTTATCAATCCAGTTGTTACTCAACGGGCTGGCATAGGGTACAGGCAGGCCGTCTTCTTCAAGAACCCGAATGATCTCGTCGGGTTGGTACACAATCTCGTACTCCGCAATTCGAACCGCTCCCTCACTGCAGCCCGGCGACAGCGGCACCTGAAGCTCATTTCCAGAGTCCTGCTCGCCGTTGTAGGGGCAGTCGGCTTCCAGCGGGATATCAAAGGTCGAAGCGTTCACGCTCGCCTGCATACCCGTGCCATACCAGGAGCCCGCATCCGCGACCGTGCAGCCGGTGTCCTGACACTCCGGCTTGGAGTTGTAGTAAAACCGCTGCTCAGACAGATCGACAGTGCCCAGATCAGGATACTGCGACAACACCGCATATTCCACGTGGGCGATTCCTGTGAACGCCGCACAGGTACCGCGATTGCCCTGATTTCTTACCGGTAGCGCGTCCAGACGCGGGACGACGTACTCCGCTTGCAGACCGCTGAGGTCGGGCGAAGTAAACACCGCCTTGTTGTCTGGATTACCGACACCGAGCGCCGCGAACTGGTCCACTGGCACGAGGTCGAAGCTGTCGGCCTGAATGTTCTCGCGCGCCCGCGCCGTTGACTGCAAAAAATCGAGCGTCTCGGTATCCGGCTCGAATCGACCCGGGTCATCCAGCGAAGATCCTCCCTCGGCCTCCCATTCGACCACCTGAAACACCGCCTGCATGTTCACCGCCTGCGACCGGGTGTTGTCTGCCTGAAGGTAAACAAAGGCGTTCTGACCGCTGAGGTTCAACTCCGGGTTACCCAGCAGATCGCCAAGATCACAGGCGGGTAAGGCAGGCACCAGCACCAGGCCCAACCACAACAGGTTCGTCGCAGATTTCATAGGTACACCCTTCATGACAGCGCGCACGTGAGCGCAACGTGAGGGAACGAGGAGCGTTAAACAGGCGAAGTTGTCTATAGCGCGGCGACCGGACTATACCGGACCACCTCGCAATCCAGAAACGCGCCGCACGCAACGACGTGCAGCGGCGGGAGTTTGTTCATGATGACCTCTCCAGATCCAGACTCGGCGGTCACTTTGTTGGCACAGTGGCTGCGTCCACAAGGGGTGTACACCGTCACGACGGGCTCCGGCGAGCTCACGCAGGGCGTGCAGCGCCGATATGAGGCTGCCAACCCCGAAGAGGCAACCGCGAAGTGGCGTGCGTCGCTGGATGGCATTCGTTCGGCCCGGGCGTTTATGCTGGGCGTGCCCATGGATGCCGGTGCCGG
>JAGWVZ010000368.1 GCA_018970625.1 Myxococcales bacterium
CATTCCCGGTCTGTTCTGAGCGATGTCACGCACGACGGGTAAAGGCGATCCGATCACCGAGGTGGTGAACCAGCTGAGCCGCCTTCCAGGGATCGGCGAACGAACCGCCACGAGACTGGCTTATTTTCTGGTGGAGTCACCCGTCGAGCTCCCACAGAGCCTCGCGGCGGCGTTGCTGGCGTTGCAGGATCGCGTGATGCGTTGCGGGGAATGCGGTAACATGACCGACGTCGATCCGTGTCGGATCTGTGGATCACAGGGTCGAGACACGGGGATCCTGTGTGTCGTGGAGCAGTCGTCGGACATTGCGGCGATCGAGCGAACGCAGGAGTTCCGGGGCAAGTACCACGTGCTGCACGGCCTGATTCGCCCGCTGGAGGGGATCGGACCCGACCGTCTGAATCTTGCCTCGCTGGTTCGCCGAAGTGGCAGTGGCGAGGTGAGTGAGGTGATCGTGGCGACCAACCCCTCGGTCGAGGGTGAGGCAACGGCGATCTACATCCGGAACCTGCTGGTGCCACTGGGCGTATGCGTTTCTCGTATCGCGAGTGGCCTGCCTGTTGGAGGCGAACTGGAGTACGCCGATCGTGCGACCCTCGGTCGTGCGCTGATGGCTCGTCAGCCACTACGATAAACCCGGGGCGCGCTGTTGTTGCGAGGTTCGGAGAACTAGTTTGCGGGGATTGCACACGAACCTTGTGGCATGTGAACAGCGTGTGTTACGGTGCTGGAACGGCTGAGACACCCCTTCGGTGGAGTCTGTTTCCCAGACCGTCGTATGACCCTCTGCAGGTCGGCATTACATGAACCCGCGGATCGTAATCTTTGAGGAAGAGCAGAAGCAGCTCGAAGAGCTGTGCGTGCGTCTGATGCGCGACTCGCTGGCCAAGGCGATTTTCCTGCTTGATCGGAACGGACAGATCATTGTGGCGATCGGAGACATCTCCGGTATCGACACAACGAGTCTTGCTTCTCTGGTGGCAGGAACGACGGCAGCGACGAGCAGTCTGGCAAAGCTGCTGGGTGAAGAAGAGTTCCCCGTTCACTTTCACGAGGGAAAGCGGGACAATCTTCACATTTCACTGGTCGACTCGGAGCACATCCTGACGATCGTGTTTGACCAGCGCTCCAGTCTCGGTCTGGTTCGCCTTCGGGTGAAAAAGGCCAGCGAGCGTCTGGTAGAAGTCTTCAAGGTGCTCTCCGATAAACAGTCACGGGAAGCGAACTCGAACGTGTTCAACGAGATCACGGACGAGGACATCGACAACTTCTTCAGTTTCTAGGCGAACTCCCGGCCGACCTGTTCCCACGGAACCGGTTGCCCAGGCTTCGAGGCGCGCATGTCGTTCATCAACTACTCGGCTCGCGAGATCATTCTCAAGATCGTCTATTACGGCCCCGGTCTGTCGGGGAAGACGACGAACATCAAGTATGTCCACGGTGCGACGAACCCCGACGCACGAGGGAACCTGATTACGCTGGAGACAAAGGCCGAAAGAACCCTGTTCTTCGACTTCCTTCCGCTCAGTCTGCCGCCGATCCGTGGCTTCAAGACACGTCTTCACCTGTACACCGTTCCAGGACAGCTGTTTTACTCAGCGTCTCGTAAGCTCATCCTGAAGGGAGCGGACGGCGTCGTGTTCGTCGCAGACAGTCAGGCCGAGCGCTTCGAGGCGAACCTGATCGCGCTCGAAGACATGAAAGAAAACCTCGCAGAATATGGCTTCGACATTGAGCGAATCCCATTCGTAATCCAGTACAACAAGCGAGACCTCGATAACGTGACCCCGGTCGAGGAGCTCCGCGCCGCCCTGAACCCGTGGGGCGTTCCCGACTTTGAAGCCTCGGCTGCAGCCGACGGCGGCCCCGGTGTGTTTGACACCCTGAAAGCCGTCGTGAAGATCATCGTGCGCGACCTCAAGAACACGAAGTGAACCCAGCGGGGCGCGCATCCTGTACTGCCCTCGCCTGTGCTCGTAGGCAGCCCACCGTGTGCCTTCACTCTTCGTCGCTTTCTGCCGTCATGCTGCTCGCTGCACTCCTGTCCCTGATGAGTGTCGGGCCTGTCGCGTGCCTCGGTGTCACCCACCCCGACACCAGTGAACGCGATCGCGCATGGACCGCGGCGTCGATCGCTGACGACGGGCCTGTGTACTGGTCAGGCGTAGTCGGTCACACCATTGTTCAGGTGTCCCGCAAGACCCCGCAGGACAGCGAGCCGGACACCTCACTGTTGCAGCTTGTGGGACGCGACATCGAGACCGGAGAGGTCGCGTGGCGCCAGCAGCTCGCCATGAACGGCGACGCCTGGACCACCTGTCTCGCAACCGAGGACGCGCTGATCCTGACGGGTGGACGTCGCGTGGCGTCGTTGAATGCGAACCGCGGCACCTTCAACTGGATCCGCGACCTGCGCTCCGGCTCCATACAGCAGACCGATCTGAGGGATGGCTCGATCTGGGTGCAGTCCTCCAGCGGTGACCTGCTGAATCTGTCGCCCAGCGGCGAAAGTGGGGGCCACTGGACGCTCCCGCAAGGACAGTTCTGGGCCAGTTACGGCATTCATCGTCACCGTCCCATGGCCATCACGTCGAACGCCAGTTGGCTGAACTCGGCCACCACGATCACCCTCTGGGACCTCTCGGGATCGACACCCAGACAGGTCTGGACCCACGCCCTGGCGCCATCAGCATTCACGGTACAGCTGGGCGATACGCACGTACTCACGTTTCATTCCGATGGGTACAGCATCGGCTACGTGCAAACACTGCCGTACGACAGCGAGTCTTCGGAAGACGACCATGCGTTTCCGCTGCGCGGTACGTGTTCGACAACCGGCGAAGAGGTCACGTGCATGGAGACCCTGACGGAAGGTAGTCTGACCTTTGTAACGATGCGTCGATACCATGGCAACTCCAATGGCCCCTCCTGGACCCAGTCGCTGCTCGCTCCGGGCGGCTGGTGTGAACCGCACAACAACGGTGGCGTTGGCACCCTGACCTGGCGATGTCAGAATCTGGTGTACGCCCTGCAGGCCCACACAGGTGATGTCGCCTGGGTGACTGACCTGACACAGTCCGAAGCGTCGCTCGAGCTCTGCGGTGCGGTCGGCGAAACCGACCGGTACGCCGTGTTTTCCTGCACCGAAACCAACGGCATGGAGCTGGTAGGACTCCGCACGGACGGTGCCTCGTCCTGGGCTCAGCGAATGGCGATTCCATGAAGCGCATCGGCGTCATCACCAACACCCGCTCCCGGCAGAACAGAAAGAATCCCCGACTCGTCGAGACGCTGGCCGGGATTCTCGGCCCTTCCGACTGCCTCGAAGTGACTTCGTCGCTGGACGACCTGCACCGGGCGATCGATCGGTTTCAGGACCTTGGTATCTCGTGGCTGGGAATCAACGGCGGCGACGGGACCAACCATCGGACCCTGACCGCGCTGGTGGAGCGCTGGCAGAGTGACCTGCCACAGATCGTGCTGTTGCGCGGTGGCACGATGAACACGGTCAGCAACGGCTTTGGCGGAACCGGCAGCCCGCGATCCATTCTGGCTGCATTGGTCGCTCGCCGCGACCGGGAGGCACGTCTTGAGACGATCTCTCGCCGCCTCATGCGAATCGACGACGGTCAGGTAGTTCATTACGGGTTCATTTTCGGCACCGGAACCGTCTACAACTTTCTCGAAGAGTATTACCGCCAGGGGGATGTGACACCGGTGACGGCCGCACGCACCCTGGCCCAGGGAATTGCGAGTACGCTCGTGCAAGGCCCTCTCTATCGTCGCCTGACCGCACAGATTCAGGCGAGCGTCGAGTTGAACCGCGAACCGTGGCGGCAGGGTGACTTCATCGGAGTTCTCGCAGCGACCCAACCGCAGATCGGGCTTGGCTTTCGACCTTTCTATCGGGCTGAAGAACACCCCGACCACTTTGCCGCTATCACCCTGCAGGGCAGCCTCCTGAACGTGGTACGGGCGCTGCCCGCCATTCGCACGGGCCGCGAACCGCGGGTGCCCGGTTACAGCTCGAGCGTGGGACAATCGCTGCGGCTCAACGCGGACGGCGAACAGCGTTATGTGATCGACGGCGAGTTGTATCAGTGCGCGGGCTCCATTGAGGTAACCTGCGGTCCGATGCTGCAGATCGTATCGCTCTAGGGCATTTGCAGGGCGTCATACCTTCGCACGCGGTTGCGCTGCCACGTCAGCAGCGTTGACCGGTGGATCATGCGTTGGTACGGTGCGCAATAGTGGCTTTGGCCACTGACTTCGGGAAGTGTCGATTGAGTGAGTCACCATGAAAGTGCAGTTCGCCGGGCAGACAGATGTCGGTCTGAAGCGTAACCACAACGAAGACAGCTTTCTCTTGCTGGCGGACCACAACCTGTACATGG
>JAGWVZ010000369.1 GCA_018970625.1 Myxococcales bacterium
AATGCTGCCCTGATCAACGTGCAGACTGCACGTGATCTGGGCATCACCTTCGCGAACTCTGTTGATCCGTTCGACAGTACCGACCGCGCTGCGCAGGATGCCGACATTCCGTCTGTGCATTACGCGAGCCTTCAGACGCCGATTGTAACGGTCTCTGTGGGTGGCCGGCAGTTCAATATCGCGGTGATGCCGACGCCGGGTGTGGCGCCAAACACGCTGGTGCTTCCGCTCGGGTATGGTCGTGAGCTTGCGGGCCAGGTGGCTACGCAGGGCAAGGGTTTCTCAGTTTCGGCTGGTCGCTCCCGTGACGCTCTGTGGATTGTGACGGGCGCGACGGTGACGGTGACCGCGGAGATTTACACGCTGGCGACCACGCAGGATCACGGCTCCATGGAGGGACGTCCGATCGCGCGTGAGGCGACCATCGAAGAGTACCGCGAGCACCCCGCTTTCGTCACAGACGAAGAGTTGATGCCGGACTACAAGCTTCGTTCGCTGTGGAACCCGCCTAATCGGCGTGAGGGTCAACAGTGGGGTATGTCCATCGACCTGACCACCTGCACGGGTTGCAACGCGTGCACGATCGCGTGTCAGGCAGAGAACAACATCTCGGTGGTCGGCAAGGAGCGCGTCCTGCAGGGTCGCGAAATGGCCTGGATTCGCCTCGACCGGTATTATTCTGGTTCGGTTGAGAATCCGCAGGCCATCATGCAGCCGATCGCATGTATGCACTGCGAGATGGCACCGTGCGAGCAGGTCTGCCCTGTCGCGGCGACGGTCCACGGACCTGAGGGCACCAATGACATGGCGTACAACCGCTGCATTGGTACGCGTTATTGCGCGAACAACTGTCCCTACAAGGTGCGACGCTACAACTTCTTCGCCTTCGCGAAAGAGAACGATCAGGCCAATCCGTTGCTTCGGCTTCAGAAGAACCCGGACGTGACCGTGCGGTTCCGCGGCGTCATGGAGAAATGCAGCTATTGCATTCAGCGTGTGAACGCAGCCCGAATCGACGCCAAGGTAAATGGCAACGACATCATCCCCGACGGTGCTGTTGTGACCGCATGCGCTCAGGTTTGTCCTTCGCAGGCGATCGTGTTCGGTGACATCAACGATCCCACCACTCAGGTTTCCCGGGCCAAGGCCCTCAACCGCGACTATGCCGTTCTGTCGTGGCTGAATGTGCACCCGAGAACGACGTATCTGGCAAAACTCCGCAATCCGAACCCCAATCTACCGAGCGCGTAAGTCATGGCGATGCAAGGTCTGGACAATTCAAACTTTGACCCGGTTGATGGGCGTGCTCCGCTCGTCATCGGTCGCAAGGACTTCGGGTCGGTAACCGACGATGTCGTACGCCCGATTTTCTCTCCCGCCCCCATGATCTGGTGGGTCATCCTCGGTATTGGCCTGGTGTTGCTGGGTCTGCTGGGAGTCAGCGTCGGCTGGTTGTTCTGGAAGGGGACAGGCATCTGGGGTCTGAACAATCCGGTCGGCTGGGGTTGGGCCATCATCAACTTCGTGTTCTGGGTCGGTATCGGTCACGCAGGCACGCTGATTTCGGCCATCTTGTTTCTGTTCCGGCAGAAATGGAGGACGTCGATCAACCGCGCTGCGGAAGCGATGACGTTGTTTGCGGTCGCGTGCGCGTTGATTTTCCCCGGTATTCACGTGGGCCGCATCTGGTTGGCCTACTGGCTGGCACCGGTGCCAAACCAGATGGCGATGTGGCCGAACTTTCGAAGCCCGCTGCTCTGGGACGTGTTCGCAGTCAGTATCTACGGCACGACTTCACTCCTGTTCTGGTACGTGGGCCTGATTCCGGACCTCGCGACCATGCGCGACCGCGCCAAGAGTCACCTTGCCAAGACCCTTTACGGTATCTTTGCAGTCGGCTGGCGCGGTTCAAACAGGCACTGGCAACATTACGAGAAGGCGTATCTGCTGCTCGCCGCGTTGGCGACACCACTCGTGTTGTCCGTGCACACGATCGTGTCATTCGACTTCGCGGTCGCTCAGCTGCCTGGCTGGCACACGACCGTTTTCCCCCCGTACTTTGTGGCCGGCGCTATCTTCTCCGGCTTCGCGATGGTGCTCACGCTCATGATCCCGCTTCGGAGTCTCTTCAAGTGGGAGCATTTGATCACCGTCCGCCACCTCGAGAACATGGCCAAGGTGATCCTGTTGACGGGGTCACTGGTAGGGTATGCCTACGCGCTGGAGTTCTTCATCGCCTGGTATGGCGGTAACGAGTACGAGGCATTTGCCTTCGTGAACCGCGCCTTTGGTCCTTACTACTGGGCCTACTGGTCGATGATCTTCTGCAACGTCATCACGCCCCAGTTCTTCTGGTTCAAGGCGCTGCGTACCAACACGACCGTGCTCTTCATTGCGTCGATCTTTGTGAACATCGGCATGTGGTTCGAGCGCTTCGTCATTACGGTCACGTCGCTTCACCGCGACTTCATGCCGTCATCGTGGGACTACTACAGCCCCACGTTCTGGGACGTATCCACCTTCGTGGGTTCTTTCGGCCTCTTCCTGACGCTGTTTATGCTGTTTATCCGGTTCCTGCCGGCCATCGCGATCGCCGAGGTCAAGACGGTCATGCCAGAAGCCGACCCGCACCATCATGGAGACGATGATGGCCATGACCACGGTCATCACGACGATGGTCACGGACACGAGCAGGAAGCCGATTCTCACGGTGTCGATGGCGCCGCTGCGCAGGGAGGTCACTGATGTCTGCTCCGGCAAAGAAGAAGTCAGCACCCGCTGCTCACCAGCCGTGGGGCCTGTTGGCGGAGTTTGAAACTACCGCTGAAGTGTTTCATGCCTGCGAAAAGGTCCGCGATGCGGGCTACCACGCCTGGGATGCTCACACCCCGTTCCCCGTTCACGGTCTGGATGGCGCCATGGGACTTCAGGCCAGCAAGCTGCCGTGGATTGTGCTCGTGTGTGGTCTGTCTGGCACAACGGTGGCGTTCTCGTTGCAGTACTGGGTTCACTCGATGGAGTACCTGATCGTCATCTCGGGCAAGCCGTTCTTTGCAGGGCCGGCTTACGTTCCGATCATGTTCGAGCTCTCCGTTTTGTTCTCTGCGTTTGCTGCCGTGTTCGGGATGCTGGGATTGAATGGTCTCCCGATGCTCCATCACCCGTTGTTCCGTTCGCGTCGATTCGATCGCGTAACCGATGATCGGTTCTTTATCTCGATTGAATCGACTGACCCGAAATACGACGCCGATAAGACCGCCGAGTTTCTGCGCACAATCGGCGCTCGGCACGTGGAGGTCGTTGAATAATGATGCGTACAATTGGCCTGAATAGCGTGCGCCCTTCCGTGATGCGCGGAACAGCTGCAGTCGCGGCGATGCTGGCATTGTCCGGTTGTCGAGGGTTTCTGTTTGAGCAGCCCCCGATCCACCCGAACATGAACATGGACAACGTGACGTACATCGAGGCTCAGGAGCCCTCGACGTTCTTTGCGGACGGACGCGGCATGCGTCCTCAGGTCCATGGTACAGTCGCTGTAGGTGCGCTGGATACGGACCACCACCTGCACCGGGGTCAGGTGGATGGTGTCTGGTCAACGACGTTGCCGGAGGCAGTGTTGACGCATTTCACGGAAGAAGGGGATGACCGTTCACCTTTCCGTGCAACGCTGGAACGCGGTGAAGAGCGCTTTACGATTTACTGCGCACCCTGTCACGGCGGCGCGGGCCTCGAAAATGGCGGCATCGTGCCGCAACGGGGCACCACGTGGTCCTGGGCCGTTCCGTCGCTGCACGGTGAGACCCAGCGCGGCTACAATGTGGGGCAGCTGTATCAGCTGATCACTCACGGAATCCGTACCATGCCGGGCTACGCCGCTCAGATCCCAGTCGAAGACCGTTGGGCCATTGCGGCCTACGTTCGGGCACTGCAGGTTGGGCACGCTTCGCCTATTGATCTCATTCCGGCGGAAATCGCCAGTCAGCAGGGTTGGTCGCGATGAGCGCGGTACACAAAACCAGCATTGCAGCAGCTGATGTTACGCTGCCCGCCAATTCCATGTGGCGGAAAGTCCCCTTTATCGCTGCCGCGCTCGGTCTTGCCGGTATCGGCGGAACACTGGCCGTCGGCGGAGAGCATCATGAGAACTACTTTGCCTACCTGACCGCGTTCCTGTTCTTCCTGAGCATCGCGTTGGGTGGATTGTTCTTTTGCATGATCTTCTTCCTGACCCGTTCGGGCTGGAACGTAGCCGTTCGTCGCATCGCCGAATCGGCAGCCGCGACGCTCCCGGTGTTCGCGCTGTTGTTCATCCCTGTGCTGCTCGGAAAGGAGCACGTTTATCACTGGATGGCGCCGGGCGCCGCTGACCACGATCCCTTGCTGCAGTGGAAG
>JAGWVZ010000370.1 GCA_018970625.1 Myxococcales bacterium
GGTGAGGGCACCATCGGTCGTCTGGTCAACGATCCCGCCATCGCCAACGAGACGCAGACCCTGCTGGAGGGCGCCAACAGCGTGCTCGGTGGTGTGACGCGCATTCAGACCTGGATCGAGATGCGCTC
Organism: Myxococcales bacterium; assembly: GCA_018970625.1. Next base: position 129 of record JAGWVZ010000370.1, read on the forward strand.
GGAGTATGATACCGCCGGGTCTGCGCTCAAGAACTACCTCAGCCTTAGTCTTCGACCCAATCCGGATAAGTTCTACATTTTTGAGCTTGTTGATGATCCCCGTGGCTCTACCGAGATCATTCGGGAGGCTCGGCTGCAAAATGACCCCGACGAGCCGGGCGCTGTGTACGAAGAGACCGTGCGCACTACCGATGCCTTCCGCGTGTCGCTCCTTCTGGGGCGCCGCTGGGCGGTGACTCGCAATCGCGCGCTGCTCGTTGGCGGCCGCTGGGGCATTATCGAGAGTACGGGTGGTTTTGGTCTCGATGTGTGGACCTGGCGCGAAGCGCTTCAGGTGCGGGCCGACTTCTTCGATTTTCTGGCCAACGATTATCCCCGGTGGCGACTTTTCACCATGCTTCAGCTGGACGCGTTTGCACCCCGCAGCGGCTTTCTCTCGCACCTGTTTCTGCAGGGAGGTCTGGACGACGTCCTGAACGACGACTCCCGATCATGGTTTTTCGGAGGGGGCATTCGATTCAACGATCTGGATCTGAAGGGACTGCTGATCGCAGCGCCAACTCCAAGCTTCTAGGACGGTTGCAGGGCGGTGGTCGATTCGAGCGGGGGTGTTCTTCCCTGGTCGCTCCTCCATCATGCAGCTTGCCGGCAGGAGCGGAATCTTTGTACGAACGGGTTTCGTATGCGGAACCTTCTATTGTGGCCGGAGTGTCATCATGGTGCGAGCTCAACGTGTGGTGTCCTGTGTTCTGCCGCTTCTCCTTGTGGCTTGTGGTGACGATGCTCCCTCATCGCCTGGACTCGCGGATTCGGGTGTGACGCCCGACGCGTCAACCGACGCGCCAGACATCACGGACGCGGCCGTACCGGAAGACGCCACGCAGGACGTGGGCCCGGCGCCGCTCCCCGAGGAGACTTGCGACGCGTCGTTGCGTCCTGTGGTGATGGCGCACGGGTTTCTGGCGTCAGGAGATACCTGGGGGCTGCACTTTCAGCGCTTTTCGGCCAACGGTTACTGTCGCGACCGGATGTTTGCCTATGACTGGAACACGCTGGATCGCAGCGTGGACGGGAATGTGCTGCTGGACGCGTACATTCAGCAGGTGCTGGCAGAAACCGGCGCGACGCAGGTGGATCTGGCGGGTCACTCGGCCGGTGGCGGTCTGGGTTACACGTATCTGGAAGACCCGGAGCGTGCGTCCCGGGTTGCCCACTATGCCCACATCGGTAGTTTTCCGAATGACGCTCCCGCCGGGCCCGAAGGTGCCCCCGTTGCCACGCTGAACCTGTACAGCGCGGGCGACACGATTGTCGCCGAAGCGGCCGATATCCCGGGTGCGACGAATGTGCGGCTCGAGCAGGAGGATCATTACGGGGTGGCGACGAGCGCGGCGTCCTTCGATGCGATTTACCAGCACTTTCAGGACGGTGCGGCTCCTGCGACCACAGCGATCGAGCCGGATGCCCGGCCCGTCGTATCGGGTCGTGCATTGTCATTGGGCGAAAACCAGCCTGCTGCGGGTGCCCGCGTCGAGATCTGGCCGGTCAACGCGGCCGACGCACAACGGGTGGGCGATCGTCCGTTGGCGGTCTTCACGGCCGATGAGGGAGGCTATTGGGGACCCGTGGAAGTGGAGCCCGGCGTGTATTACGAGTTTCTGGTTGTGCCCGCGGGCGACGCGAGCGTACCCGTGCACTACTACCGCGAGCCATTCGTGCGTTCGAACTCGCTGGTGTACCTTCGCACGCTGCCTTCTCCCGGTACGCTTGCCGGCGTGTTACTGGCCGACCTGCCGTTCAGCGACGAAGCGACGATTCTGGTCAACTTCACCTCGAGCACTGGCATTCTCGTAGGACGTGATTCGCTGGTGATCGACGGCGTCGAGCTTTCGACCGAGGAGTTCGCAGCGGCTGACCAGACCACCATTGCGCTGTTCGTGTATGACGAAAATCGCAATGGTACGAGCGACGGTACTTCGGTGGGCACGTTTGCGGGATTCCCGTTTCTGAAGGGGGTCGATCGGTTTCTGCCGGCCGATCCGGCAGGGTTTGTGGAAGTGAACCTGAACGGCCGGGTGCTGCGTGCGGCTCGCTGGCCGTCGGCATCGGATGGTGTAACGATCACGATCTTCGATTGATCGCGTCGAGGCCGGGCCGCGAGTGCGCTGCGACGGCTGGAAGAGGCGAGGGGCCAGCTCAGGGCGCGAGGGATCCGGATGGCCAGGCCGAATGGGCGATTTCACGGATTGCACCATTGACGCGGCATCGCGCCGCGCTACGGTACAACGCCTTCGCGCAGGGATGCGCCATATCCGTTCAGGTGATGCTGTGAAGATTCTGGTTCGTGAGCTGTCGGCAGGCGAGAACCCTTTCGACTTCCAAGTCCCCGTAGGCGAGCTGCACACCGTGGTGCGCGACGCCGACGACCTGTACTACGCACGTGAGCACGGCGCTCAGGTGGCCATGGTGGTGGACAAGGTCGACGAAATTTTGTCGGTGCGCGGTCGTATTACCAGCACGGGTTGCGGATTTGAGTGTGCGCGTTGCCTGAAAGAGAACGAGCGCCCGCTGGACATTCGTCTCAGGTGGACGCTGGTGCCTCGCAGCACCATCGCGCGCTCGGCGAGTCTCTCTGCTGAAGAAGAAGTGGAGCTGACGACAGATGATCTGGATGTGTCCTTCTTTGACGGCGAAGAGATCGATCTGATGGAGATCGTGCGGGAGGCGATTCTTCTGGAACTGGACCCTGCGCCCCGGTGCGAGGTTGACTCTTGCGAATTTCAAGGGTATGCAGCGCGTCCCTCGCCCGAGGCCGAACCGGAGATTGATCCCCGGTGGGCGCCGTTGCAGGCGATGAAAGAGAAGCTGAAGCACAAGAATTGAGAGCCGAGAGGCTCCCTTTACCACATCGAGGTTCCGATGGCTGTCCCCAAGCAGAAGAAGAGCAAGGCCCGTACTCGCCAGCGTCGTTCCATTCACGACCGCATCACGCCAGCCAACGTCATCGCTTGCCCGGCCTGCGGCGCTCCCAAGCTGTCGCACCGCGTGTGCCTCTCTTGCGGCACCTACCGCGGCCGTCAGGTCGTGCAGATCATCGAGCGCTAATCGGGTGACGCCATGACCGCCTCTCGTGGACAGGTTGCCATCGCCTCCGACCACGCCGGAGTCGCGGTCAAGCGTGAGCTGATTGAGTTTCTGGCCTCCATCGGGTTTACACCCGTCGATCTGGGGCCGGCCTCCACAGAAAGTGTGGATTACCCCGGATTTGCTCGCTCCCTCGCTCAGTACGTGGTCGAGGGTAAGGCTATCTGGGGTATTTTGATCTGCGGCACCGGCATTGGGATGTCCATCGCCGCGAACAAGGTCGCGGGTGCCCGGGCTGCCCTCTGCATGGAGCCTTTCAGCGCGTCGATGGCCCGCCAGCACAACGACGCCAATATCCTCGTTGTTGGTGCACGTGTGACCGGCCCTGAGCTGATGCGAGCGATCATTCGATCCTTTGCAGACTCTGCCTTCACCCCCGGGGACGATGGTCGACACCTGCGACGTGTCCGGGCCATTGAACCCGGCTGAGGAACAGCACGCGCAAGCTGTTTCTTGTGAAAAGCCACTGAATCTTCCCCCTTTATTTTCGGACAGTCCCCTGCTGCCGGACGTCCCTCACCCCGCACGTGCTCATGCGCTGCCCTCGTTGCGCTCACCCCGACGATCAGGTCATTGACTCTCGGCCCAGCAAATCCGGCGACGAAATTCGACGTCGGCGTGAGTGCGTTAGCTGTGGATTTCGTTTCACCACCTATGAACGTGTCGAGCTGCAGCTACCCGTGATCGTCAAGCGGGATGGTCGACGAGAGCCGTTCTCGCGAGACAAGCTGCGCGCCGGACTCCGCACGGCCTGTCAGAAGCGGCCCATCGCGTCGGAAGCTGTCGACAAGGTGGTGGAGCGCATCGAATCCGATTTGTCGACGCAGGGCGTTCAGGAGATCGCATCCCGCCAGATCGGAGACTGGGTGATGGGGGCGTTGCGAAATATTGATGAAGTCGCATACTTGCGCTTCGCGAGTGTGTATCTGTCCTTTGAGACCCTCGGTGAGTTTGTCTCCGAGGCCGCACGGGTGCAGAGAGAAGCTGACTGAGTCGCCCGCGTTTACTGGCACCTGAGACTTATGATCCCATTCGCTTCGCAGGCTGAGGCCGACGCTCACTTCATGCGCCTGGCGCTTGTTGAAGCCGAACGGGGGAGAGGCACAACTCACCCC
>JAGWVZ010000371.1 GCA_018970625.1 Myxococcales bacterium
TCGGTCTCGCGCCCTTCCCTGTTCAGTACCGAGATCCGCGTGAGCGATGTGAATGTGCAGGGCGGCTGGATCGACCTGAGTTCGGCGCAGGGTACCCCGGCCGAGATCCGCGATCGTCTGGAGGCGCTGAGAGACTCGGTGTCGCAACGCCCTGAACGCGAGTCGGAACAGCCGACCGCATCGGCACGGGCGGCGTCTGCAGAAGCTCAGGGGCTTCCGTCGGTACACATCGGCGATGTTGAAGTTCGCGTGGGCGGCCAGGGCTTCCCGCTGACCACGGCCTCCGTGGTGAACGCCACGCTGACCTCGACTCCAGACTCGGGCAGCAACGTGGATGTGGCGCTCGAGCTGGGCGGGATTGCTCTTCCACCGTTCGTGACGTTCGCGACCCACTGGACCGTAACGGCCTTCGTTCCGGACGCCGCGCCATGGTCGGTGTCACTTCGACCTGAAGTACCGCTTCGGGTGCAGGGATTTGGTTCCTCGTCGGAGCTGTCGGCGTCGGTAGATGCTCTTTCGTTTACCTGGCCGTACACCTTCGCGGCAGAGAACCTGCAGCTCGTCTGGTCTGAACAGGAGCAACCGGTAGTGAGTATTCCGTCGGCCACGCTGGGGCTGCGTGAGCTGACGACCGATCTCGATGAGCTCTATTTCAGCGATCTGCAGCTTGTGGGGCCGTCGGTTCACCTGGAGCTCGGACACAGTGGCGTGCCAACGTTTCTTGCTCGCGTGCTGGGACAATCGAATGAACAGCCTTCGTCCGAAATTCTGGAAGGTTCTGGTGGCGGCGTCCCTTCAGAGGGCAGTGGCAACGGAGAAGCTCAGGAGGGGAGCGCCGGAGAAGCGGCCGCACCGCCAACACCGCCCGGCCGCCAACGAGCAGGGCTCTGGTCGGATCGCACCTGGTGGGAAAAGATTCCGCAGCGTATCTCGGCCACCGGTCTCAACGTCGTAGTGAACTCGAGCAACGGAGTGCACGGTTTCGCGCTCAGCGACGCGACCCTTGAGTATGCGCTGCGCGTCTTCAACTTTCAGATGGACCTGACCTTGAACGGCGCGCTGGCGTCTCGCGGCGGAGCGGGGCAGCCGCTTCGCGTTCAGGCTGTGTGGGGCTGGCAGGACAAGAACCTGCAAGCCAATATCGAACTTCCGGAGCTCTCGCTGGAACACCTCGCGGGGCTGCTCACCCATGACACCGAACCTGTCGTGGGCGGCTGGTTGTCGTTCAACACCGAGTTTACAGAGACACCCTCGGGACCCGAACTGAACTGGACGGGCACGCTTGGCTTCCGCGACCTGGTGATTCGAACGAGCGCCCTGCAACAGCCCTTGCAGGTAGACCTGCTGACCTACGCCTGGGAGGCCAGCCGCACGGAAGATGCACCAGACGCGTTACGGTTCACTGAAGGCGATGGAAGGCTTAACGGCCGGATTTTTAGTCTAAAACCAGCCCTTCATGGATTCAATTATCAGCGCTCGAAGCCCTTTGAGCGAATCGAGCTCGACGTCGAGATACCTGAGCAGGACGCTCAGGAGCTCTTTCTGGCCATTCCTGGGGCTCTGCGCACGTCGCTGGAAGGCGCTCAGTTTGAAGGCACGTGGGCCTGGGCGATTCGGTTCGGTTTCGACGTCGTACAGGATGAGGACGGCTGGTTGCGCCCTGCCGAGATTGTGGAGGCGGAACGATTGGAGGTGCAGGACGAGACGCTGCATCTGGTTTCTCTGCCGGATGCGGTCGATGTCCGACGCCTGAACGGCGCGTTCAGCTTTGTGTTCGCCGGCCCGGAGAATCGGTTCAATCGGCCGCTCTCGGCTCCGGCACCCCGCTCCGCTGCCGGCGACGTCGCTGAGGCGCCCACGGAGGATGCTTTGCCTGAGGCAGATGCGAACACCGCAAACAGCTGGGTGCGCTTACAGGACATCAGCTACTATCTGGTCGCCATGCAGTTGTATCGCGAAGACGGCCGTTTCTTTGAGAATCGCGGCATTAACTGGTTTCAGTTGCGGAAGGTCGTCGAAGAGGTCTTCGCGGAGCGTCGTCTTGGCCGTGGCGCATCGACCATCAGCATGCAGCTGATCAAGAATGTGTTCCTGAGCCATGAGCGTTCGCTGGAGCGAAAGCTGACCGAGCTTTTCCTGACCTACTGGATGACGCGACTGGTGCCCAAAGAGCGCATTCTGGAGGTGTACCTGAACATCATTGAGTGGGGCCCGAACGTGAACGGCATCGCCGAAGCGTCGCGGTATTATTTTGGTAAGCCACCGTCCGAATTGAGCTTTGCCGAAGCTACGTGGCTGGCTGCCATTACGCCGGCGCCCGCAAGGCGCGCTCCGCAGCGCGAGCTGGGCTCTCCGCCTGCGTGGATGTTGCAGCAGTGCCACGACCTCATGCGCGGTCTGCATGAGCGCGGCTTCGTCACCGACGCCGAGCTTCAGGCGGGGCTCAACGAAGAAATCCGCTTCGTGACGCACCCCATGCACGGCGCTGCACAGCTTGATTCAGACGTCGTGCAATCACCCGTTGACCCCGTAACGGGGCAACCAGCGACTGCGACCGCCGAAGCGGTCGGACCCGACCCAATCGCGCTGATCCCTGTCGCCGCCGTTGAAGAAACGCCGGTCGAATCGGAGCTGTTGCGCCTAAGTCCGCCTGAGCGCATTGAATACCTGATTCAACGTTCCATACCGTTGCGTCCATGAGAACTCCATGTGCGCCGTGTCAGACCTGAATGCCCGAACGAGAAGGCGCTGCCCGGCAGGCGAGCGCGTGAATAGAACTTTGCGCAGCAGTGTACGTTCAGGTCATCGATCGCCTTGCCGCGAACTTTTTGGCCGCACAGACGTCCCTTACCTCATGCCGCTTCACATGGAGACGCCGCCATGAACCACATTCGCCACGCCGTACGTCTGACGGGTCTGCTTGTGCGGACGTCACGCGCGCTCGACGGCGCTGTGACGAGTGGCGCCGCCGCGGTGGCCATGGCGGTGCCCGGCGTGGTGCTATGGCGACTCGGCTGGTTTCCGCCGGCTGCGACCACTCCGTTGTTGCTGTGGCTCGCGAGTATTCCGGCGCTCGGTGCCATGATCGGTCTGGCACGGCGCGTGAACCCACTTGAGCTCGCCATTCGGCTCGACCGGGCGGCCGGCGAAAACGACCGCCTGCGCAATGCGTGGGAGGTCGATCGGCTGCCTGAGTCCGGGCGGACCGAGTTTATGAAGGTCGCATTGGGCAGGGCGGCGGATGTGCCAGCGCGTCTGCCGGTGTGGAGAGCCGCGACTCCCCAGCGTCCCTCGGACCTGGGCGTGCTGGGGCTCAACATCGCCGTGCTCACCCTCGTGGGGATCGCCGTTCCGCCTGCCACGGAATTTGCACCCTGGCAGCGCCCGCCCGAAGTCGTGAGCCCGCGCGTGGTCACCGCGGATACAGCGCTGGAACGTCAGCTCATTGAGGAGCTGCGCTCGCAGATCGAAGACCTGAACGACCCCGCGCTTGAGGCGTTGCTCGATCGCCTGGAGGCGGTTGTCGATCATATGGAGGCAGGCGCCGAGGACCGTGAAATCTTCGAGGAGCTCGACGCTGTGCTCGAGGAGCTCGCTGCGCGTCAGCAGCAGCCGCTTCCCGACGTGGATGCGCTCCAGGAACGCATCGCTGACGCGCTCGATGATGATCCGTCGACCGCCGCCCTCGCCGAGGCCATTCGGCAGGGTGACACGACGATGCGACAGGAACAGATGGAGGCTCTGGCACAGGCAGCTGCCTCGGGCGCGATGACGGACGATGCACTCGAATCGCTGCGCGAGAGCATGGAGGCAGCCGCACAGGCGGCTGACCCGTTGCAATCCGACGCCTCACGCGATCTGGCACAGGCCCGCGAAGAGCTACGGCGGCTGCAGGAACGCGTGGGCCAGCGCGAGCCGAACGCCAGGCAGCGGTCGCAGATGCAGGACCTGCAGGAACGCATCGCCGAGGCCGAGGCGGCTCGGCAATCCGAGCTGGAGCAGGCAGGCGCACAGGCGCAGCGGCAGGAGGAGGTCGCCGAGAGTCTTCGCGAGGCCGCGCAGGCAGCGGCTGAACAACAGCAGGGACTGAACCGCGGCGAGCAGCCGGGTGGCGAGCAGACCGCTGAAGCGGTGCGCGGAGCAGAGCGAGCGCTGGAACAACTGCGGCGTGAAGAAGAAGCCAGCGAAGCTGCCGAGCAGGTCGCGGAGCGTGCACAGGATATGCGCGAAATGACGCAGCGGCGCGGTGCCGGCGGCGGCGACCAGCAGGCGCGCGCCGACAGCATGCGCGAGTTTCTGGACAGAGCCTCGGGCGAGCAGGGACAGCAGGGGCAGTCGGGACAGCAGGGGCAGTCGGGACAGCAGGGGCAGTCGGG
>JAGWVZ010000372.1 GCA_018970625.1 Myxococcales bacterium
TTGGGCAGCAGACTTTTGCCCATGCCGCGCACCGCGACGGTGGCGCCCTGGTCGAGCGAGATGGCGCCCAGGGCGCGAGCACCGAACCGAATCCAGCCTTTGCGCGACGACAGGTGGTGGCCGCGGGGAACCACGAGGGTGCCGACCGCGTCTCCGCGCAGAATGCTGCCCAGGGTATCCTGGCCGCGACCGGCGGCGATGACCGTTGGAATGCCGTAGGAGGCTGCGATTCGCCCTGCGCGCACCTTCGTCTCCATGCCGCCCGTTCCCACCGAGCCCGCCGCGGGAGGCTCGGCGATGTCGGTCAGTACGGGGTCGTCGGCATAGACGGCGCTCAGTGGGCGAGCCGCGCGGTTGGTGGTGGGGTTGCTGTCGTAGATGGCGTCCACGTCGGACAGGATGATGAGCAGGTCGGCCTCGACCAGACCCGCCACCAGCGAGGCCAGCTGATCGTTGTCGCCGAACCGAATCTCGGCGTTGGCGACGGTGTCGTTCTCGTTGATGATGGGGACGACGTGTTCCATGCCGCTGAGCTCACGCAGGGTGGTGCGCGCGGTCAGAAAGCGTTCGCGGTCTTCAAAATCTTCGCGCGTCAGCAGCAGCTGAGCGACTTTTCGGCCGTAGAAGGCGAACTCCTCGTTGTACAGGTGCATGAGCGACGGCTGACCGACGGCGGCCAGCGCCTGCTTCACCGAGAGACTCTCGGCCTGACCGGGCACCTGCGTGCGACCGGTAATGCGGCGACCCAGCGCCACCGCGCCCGACGTCACCAGGATAACGCTTCGGGACGCGACCTCGGAGATATCGACGAGGTCTTCGACCAGTGAGGTAAAGACGCGGCGATTGATGACACCGGCGCCGCCGCCGCCGACGAGGACGTTGGACCCTACCTTGACCACCACGTTGCGGGCAGAGCGCAGGCGTGCGCGGGTCGCTTGCAGATCGTCGACCTGAACTGTTTCTAGCGTGTGCATAGGCGAACTCGATGGCAGACGCGAGCAGGAGAGCGCTCGCGGGAGTTCGCCTTAGCACGGCGCGTGGGTCGCGCAAGGGGCGCCGGCAGGCATGTCCGGCGTGCCAGAAGACGCCAGTCGAGGGTCAGGGAATCGTACGCACCAGGCGGAAGCCAAACCCACCGTTGCGGTCCGACGGCGCGGCGGATTCGCGCTCGGCTGCCCGCTGCACGGCATCGCCGGCATACCACAGGCCACCCCGGAACACGCGCGGGTCGCCGCTGCTTGCGCCGAGCGGGTCCACGGCGATGGAAGGATAGGTGCCGTAGCGGTCCCAGCACCATTCGAGCAGATTTCCGAGCATGTCGTGCAGGCCCCAGGGGTTGGGTGCCCGGGTGGCGACGGTCTGCGAGCGGTTGCCCGAGTTGAACTGGAACCACGAAATGCTCGAGAGCAGGGGGAAGAGGTTGGAGCAGCCGGGGCACAAGAGCTGCATATCGCCGCCGGGCTGCGCGACGAGCCAGTCGCCCAGCCATGTGGTGCCGGTCGTTCCGGCGCGGGCTGCGCGCTCCCACTCTGCCTCGGTGGGCAGGCGATAGCCGGTGCAGGTCAGCCCCGAGAACAGCGCGTCGGTGCAGCCGGTGTGGATGCCATCTTTCCAGCCGTTGGTGGGGTCGGCGCAGCCCACAAGGGTGTAACAGGCGGTCAGACCTTCGGCGACCGACAGCGCGTTGGCGTACGCGAGCATGCTGTACCAGTCGAGCCGCTCTACCGGGCCCAGGTCGTTGCTGTTGAGCGCGCTGCAGCCGCTGCCCGTGGTGGTCTGGAAGCAAGACGGGTTGGCGCCACCCGTGAGCGCCTTCCACTGGCCCTGCGTGACCTCGGTGGTCTGCATCGCGTAAGGACGCGTCACCGTGGCAAGGAACTGCTGTTCGTCCAACCCACGGCTACCCTCACTGGGCGGCGACCCCATGAGGAAGGCACCCGCAGAGATGTACTGGAAGGGCATGGACGCGCCGCCGAGGTTCAGGCGGGGTGCACAGAACCGAAGGCTGGTGTTGGTGGGGCACCAGAGGCCGGCGCCGCATTGCGCGTCCGAGGTACAGGCCGCACCAGGCGCGCCGGCGGTGCGCAGCGTACAGGTCGCGTCGGCGCCTTCGGTCATGGCACCGGCATACCCGTCGCTGCACCAGCAGCGCCAGCTGCCGGGTGTGTTTTCGCAGCGGTTGCCCGCGGCGGTGCAGGCCGCGCCGGTGGCGCATTCGTCCACCTCCAGATTGTCGATCGAACGTGCAAGGCGAAGTCCCTGCCCGGAATAATAGGTGACTCGCGGCAGCGCACCACGGAAAGCTGAACGTTGCAATCGGGCGAAGTCCAGCCAGCTGCCACCACGCGCGACAATATGGACACTCCATTCTGAGACTATCGGGTCGACGAGAGGCCCTGGTGCGTACGCGGCCGAGCTGTCCCACATCAACTCGGTGATGCTGCCCAGCACATCGTACAGGCCCCACGGGTTGGGCAGGCGGGTCGCCACAGGCTGCAGCTGCGATGCAGCGTTACGGCACCACCAGCCGTAGGGGTCCAGACTGGGCTGCGCCGTCGTACAGTCGCCGACGCCGACATTCAGGTTGCCTGCATAGGTCGCGGTCGTGGTGCCGGCGCGGGCTGCGTACTCCCACTCGGCTTCGGTGGGCAGGCGATAGCCCGAACACGAAAGGCCGGCGAAGGTCGCATACCGGCAGCTGTTATGGTGGCCGTCCTGCCATCCATTCAAGGGGTCAAAGCAGCCGTACAGGGTGTAGCAGGGCGTGAGCCCCTCGGACACCGACAGGGCATTCGCGAACGCCAGCGCCGCATACCAGTCTACTCGGTTGACGGGTGCCAGCGGGTTGTCGCTGACTGGGGCGCACGGACCTTCCGGTGAATCGCACGTGGGGTTGATGCCGCCGCTGACGGCCTTCCACTGCCCTTGCGTGACCTCGGTGGTCTGCATCATGAAGGGCCGGCTGATGGTAATCTGGCGCTGTATCTCATCCGGATACCGTCCCACTTCGGTTACCGGCGAGCCCATGGTGAAGGTGCCAGCCGGAATGTACTGGAAGGGCGCGGCGACCGTGCCGCCGAGGATGGGGCGGGGGGCACAGTAGCGGTGGGCCGTGTTGGTGGGGCACCACAGGCCGGCATCGCAGTCGGTGTCGGCGGTGCAGGTGGCGCCGAGGTCGCCGGCGCCGCGCAGGGTACAGGTCGCGTTGCTTCCGTTCGTGACCGGCCCCACGTAGCCGTTCTGGCAACTGCAGCGCCAGCTGCCGGGTGTGTTCTCGCAGCGGCTGTTCGGCGAGGTGCAGGCGGTGCCAGCCGCACATTCATCGACCTCGACACAGGTGGGCGCTGTACCCGACCACACGCCGCTGGGCTGGCAGGTGCGGGTGGCTGACCCGGTGAGGGCATAGCCTGCCGCGCAGGTATAGGTCGCTGTCGCGCCGTTGGTGTCGCCGGCCGGTGTCGCCACGTTGCCGTTCGTGATGCTGAGTGCGCCGCAGCTCAGGTTATCGCGCGACCGCACCAGCCGAAAGCCGATGTTGTTGTCGCGGTTGCCTGGCGCTCCGGCGGTACGAAACGCGGCGCGCACGGTGGTCGCCGCGTTGCTCCATGAGCCACCGCGAAACACGCGAACGCCCCCGGCCGACGGCCCGAGCGGATCGATTCCCGCGGGAACGGCGTCGCCGTAGCGGTCGTTCACCCACTCGTTGACGTTGCCGAGCATGTCATGGAGTGCCAGTGGGTTGGCGGGCAGGCTACCCGCAGGTCGCGTGCGAAGCCCTGCGCTGATGTTGAACCAGGCAATGCTCGACAGCAGCGGGCGCGGGGTGCACGTCGCGCACAACTCCACATCGCCCGACGGAAGCTGCGTCACCCAGTCGCCCAGCCAGCTGGCCGTCGTGGTGCCCGCGCGAGCCAGAAACTCCCACTCGGCATCGGTGGGAAGGCGGTATCCGTTGCAGCTCAGGCCGGCAAAGGTGGCGTCGGTGCAGCCGTCGTGGATGCCGTCACGCCAGCCGTTGACCGGGTCGGTGCATCCCACGAGCGTGTAGCAGGCGTTGAGTCCGTTGGCGATGGACAGGGCGTTGGCATAACCGACCGCCGAGTACCAGTCGACGCGCTCTATGGGGCCGGAATCGTTGGCGTTTTCGGTCGAGCTACACCCTGACCCTGTGCACGTGGTGTTCTGAAAATAGGATGGGTTGGTGCCGCCGCTCAGCGCTTTCCACTGCCCCTGTGTGACCTCGGTCTGCTGTGCCAGCAGTGCCCGCGTGAGCGTCACCGACTGCTGCGCCTCATTGGTGCCGCGCGCCGTCTCGGTAACAGGTGAGCCCATGTTGAACGTTCCTGCAGCCACGGGCGCC
>JAGWVZ010000373.1 GCA_018970625.1 Myxococcales bacterium
AAGAGCATGCCCTTGAGGACGACCATGAGTCCAAGGAAAAGCACACCCACCACCAGCGCGGTGGCGTCCACATCGATCTGAATACCGGCTGCCCGCTGCAGTTCAGGAAGCCGTTGTACGAGCTCAGTCGCGGTCATGGATCTCTCTTACAGCCCGATTTGCGGGTCCCGTTTCTGTCGATGTTCACTCGGTGTGGACATCGAAATTCTTAATTTTTCAACGGGTTACCATGCTCAAGACGGGGGTGTCCGTCAGGCGCGGCGGCAAGTAACACGCACCATTCCACGTGTCAAGGCACAGACCCTTCCTCTGTCACCCCCTTTTTTGACCGCCACTCCACACCTTCATCGTTGACCCTGCGCCGCAGCCCTAGCACAACACCGCAGCATCCCCTTTGCCCTCAGGAGTTACCATGTCGATCATCCGGCAACTCGCCCTGCGCTCCTTTGCCGTCGCTGCCGTCGCGATGGCGGCATGTTCAGACGAGGGTGCGGACGACGATGGGCAGGGCGGTGGTTCTTCCGACGCCGGCGCAGATGCCGGCGACAGCTTCCTTGCCGACGCGGCCGATGGCAGCGCAACCCCCGCGCTCTCGCCTCTCGGACAGGCCGCGATCGATATCGGGCTCGCAGCGTTTCTGGGTGAGTTGCCAGCACCAACCCTTGAAACCAGCGACGCCGACACCCAGACCTGGGCGTGGGGCGTCGATGATGGGCCCCTCTGCATGCGCGGTGGATCATTTCGATACACTACGCGCGCGCTCGACCCCGAGCGCCTGGTCGTCTTTCTGCAGGGCGGGGGCGCCTGCTGGGACGAGTTCTGCCTCGCGGTCAATCAGGCACCGGCTGGCATTCCGGCCGTCGATGCGCTTCGCCGCGACCTCGACGTCAACCCCCTCCGCGACTGGAGCATCGCCTACCTGCCCTATTGTGACGGTTCGCTCTTTGCCGGCAACCGGGACCACGATGACGACGGTGACGGAACGCCCGACCGGTTTCATCGCGGATTGCTGAATCTGTCGGCCGCCCTGCAACATAGCCGGGAACAATTTCCCGCACCCCGACAGGTATTGTTGACCGGCTCCAGCGCCGGCGGTTTTGGCACCATCCTCGCGACGGCGCTCGTGCGGGTCGCGTGGCCGCAAGCCGAGGTGCTGGTGTTCAACGACTCCGGCGTCGGCGTGGCGCGTGACGGCGATGTGCGATTCATCTCGCACCTGATTGATCAGTTTGGCGCGTCGCAGCTGGTACCGGACGATTGTCAGGATTGTCTGGTGAACGGGCACATTTCGCCGCTGATCGGTTGGGCGCTGGAGCGTGACGAAAACCTGCGTGTGGCCATTTTCAGCAGCTGGTTTGACAGCATTATTGGTGACACCTTTCTTGGTATGGACCCGTATTTGTTTCAGCAGGCGCTCGCGCGCGAGACCGGGGACCTGCACGAACGTTTTCCAGAGCGCTACCGTCGCTTTATTGTCGATGATTCCACCCACACCACGCTGCTAGGCGATCCCACGGGCATTATTGGTACCGACCTGTCGGCCATTGAGCTCCCCGATGGTTTCCTGTCCAATCTGGGTGCCATCCGGATTGGCTCGCTTGTCGATACGCGCATCGGCGATGTCACCACCGCCATGTGGCTGCAGGCATTTGTCGATGGCGATGCGGCGTGGACGGATATTGTCGAAGAACCGACGGTGTCGCCGTGGTTGCCTGAAGAATAGACGCTTCACGGTGGAGTTGGTGCGCGGTGACCGTCTCGTTTCAGTCCTCAGCATGACGAAGAGCGCGATAAACCGGTGACCACAGAGAAGCATCCGGCATTCACCATGCAGACCTCATGACGGATCCCACGTCACGATCGACTACATGATCGTGTGAATACCTCCGCGAGCGCAAAGTATTGTCCGGCTTGAAAAATGTTCTCGACCGTGCAGCTGTTTTCTCCGTTGCAGCAGCGTGATGAAGGGCTGTAACAGTACCAGGTCGTGTCAGCACATGTATCGCGATGAACATGGTCACGCAAAGACCCTCGCTCTGGTTGGTGTCCATGAATCTTCGTTCCCGGATGTTCCTCAGCTCCATGTTCGCCGCGTTGTCCCTTGTCGCGTGTTCGGACAGCGCTACACCGCCGGTTGGCACGCCCGACGTGACGTCAGGAGATAGCGGTGCAGATGCCGCCGCAGAAGCGCTGCACGATGCGGTTGATGTTCGCGATAGCGACATCGCCGACGTGGTGGATGCGTCCGGGGTTGAAGTTGAGGACCTCGACCCTGAGGGACTCGACACCGCCGATACGTGGAACATGGATGTTGAAAGCGCTGACACGGGCGATGCCATAGATCGAGGTGACACGACCGACTTCGTTGATGCGATCGAACCCGACAATACGGCGGACTCAGCCGACGAGTTTGACACTGACGATGCAACTGCTCCAGCGGATGTTTTATCGGGTGACGTCACCGAGCCGGCGGTGTGCTCTCTTGATTTGGCCGTCGCTGTGCTGGAGCCGGGTATTCCGCTTACGGGTGTGCTGTTGGATGGGAACAGCCTTTTGTCGAGTGTGTGTAACGGTGGATGGATTAGCCCGGAGGTTGTTTTCAGGGCAGACCTCAGCGCGGGTAGCTGGTGTCTGGATACCTTTGGCTCAAGCTTTAATACCACTGTGGGTGTTCGACACGATTGTGCTGACGACACAACCGAGTTTGCCTGTAACAATGATTATGGTCTACCCACACATCCGGTCAGTCAGTTGGAGCTGACCCTTGAAACATCGATGACAGTGTGGGTGACGTTGGAAGGCTTCTACGAGGTGGGTGAATATCGGCTCATGCTTCAGCGCGGGGCGTGCGCGACGGATGAGGTAGTCTGTAGTGATGGTACGTATGTGCCGGGCATATACTGTGATCGTCGCAACGATTGCGCTGCCGGTGTTGAACTGGATCTGTGCAGTGTGCTGTGTCTGGACACATATGAGCTGGTCCCCGGGATTGAATGTGATGGAATACCCGACTGCAGCTCCGGATTTGACGAGCTGGGCTGTCCGATGCTGTGCAGCGACGGGGGTGAATACTGGCCGGAAGACATTTGTAATGGACTGGCCATCTGCTTTGACGGCGCTGATGAACGGGACTGCCCGGAGTTCATTTGCGGTGATGGGGGAGTTGTGCTCGAGGGGCAGACCTGTGATTCGGAGCTCGACTGCCGGGACGGCAGCGATGAGCGTGACTGCCCGGGCCAGTTCTTATGCGCCGACGCGTCCGAAGTGTTGCCCGAGACGTGGGTGTGTGACCTGGTCGGTGACTGTTCCGATGGCTCTGATGAGGCTGGTTGTGTGTCTGTAACCTGCCCCGAGGGCAACGAAATTCCTGTGCAGTGGATTTGTGACCGGATCGATCACTGCTCTGGCGGGGCTGATGAAGCGTCATGTCCACCATTCTTCTGTACCGACGGTGAAGAAATTCCACATGAATGGACGTGTGACGGTCTCCTCGATTGCACCGATGGCTCCGACGAAGCGGATTGCAGGTAACATGTCGAGAGAACGAAATTCACTTATTCGCAGCAATTCTGCTTCCGTTACGTCTGTCTTTCATGGACTTCTGACTGGCAGGGCGTGCATCAGGCTCCACCTGGTTTCGTATGCGTGCCCGAGGCCCCGTCGTGGCAATTGCAGCAGCTGAGCGAGTTATTGTAGCGATGCGTCGATGTTTACCCGACGATACCACACATCATCCGCAAATTTACGTCACCTGAAACACTGATCTCGTACGATTCAAGCCGCTACATCGCAAAGATGCAGTCAGAAATGAACACTTTTGCGGCACACCAGAATGCTACCGGGGTTGCATGCCCGCACGTGCCTGAAAATGATGTGTGGTTGTGGTTCTATCTGTTTCTTCATGGTTGAGGTAAGGGTCTTGTCAGGTCCGAGCCGCCACGAGGTCATCTTCTTCATTGAATGGGATGTCGGTAGGCTGTAACAGGCTGCGTCTCAGGCAGAGTTTGTTCCCATGTGGTCGCAACGGCTCCAACCCGCTTTCCGGTTCATTTCCATGAATTTTCGTTCTCTGATGATGGTTTCCGCCCTTCTTTCTGCTGCCTCACTGGTCGCCTGTGCCGATGGCGAAGAGGCAACCGGTGTGGCCGACGCAGGTGGCACGGATAGTGGCGCGGATGCGGCCGGCGATGCGGACAACGATCGCGATGCCGGTATCAGCGATGCCGGCGACGATACGACGGCGTCGGATGTGAGCGATGCGATTGACGATACGACGGCGTCGGATGTGAGCGATGCGACTGCCGATACGACGGCGTCGGATGTGAGCGATGCGACTG
>JAGWVZ010000374.1 GCA_018970625.1 Myxococcales bacterium
GCCGGTGCATGCCTCTCCGGCCGAGAGGCAACCTGTGACCACGCACACACCGCCCGTGCAGTCGTTGCTGCAGCAATCGGCGTTTGTGGTGCATGCCGCAGCCGCTGAAAGACAGAGGGAGTCAGCAGTGCAGGTGCCGCCGGAGCAGGACAGCGTGCAACAGTCGACGGCCGTATCGCATGCGCTGCCGTCGGGCTGGCAAACGTTGCCTACGGCGCAGGCGCCCGTTCCATCTGGCGCAAGGTTGCAAAAGCCAGAGCAACATGTGGTGTCGTCTGCGCACGTTGCGCCGAGGTCGCCACAGACGATCGGTTCGTCACCGCAGACGCCGTCGAGGCAAGTGCCGTTGCAACAGTCGCCCGGCAGGGTGCAGGCCTCGTCTGGCAGCGCGCAGGGAACGGTGGCATCGACGTCCCCGGTGTCTGTCGCATCCGACGTATCCGGCAAAACAACGTCGGTGTCGGTGACGGTGTCGGTGACGGTGTCGGTGTCCTGT
The DNA here is from genome assembly GCA_018970625.1 of Myxococcales bacterium. The sequence goes on from JAGWVZ010000374.1 coordinate 497, forward strand.
GCGGCATCTGTATCACCGTCGAGCGCGACGTCGCTATCGGCGGTCGCGTCGTTCTCGCTATCGGCGTTCAGGATGTCGCCGGGATCGTCGGTGTCGGCTTCTGGTGGGCCACCGTCACTTTCGGAGGCATCCGACGTCACATCGATCTCGGGGGGTAAGCCGGGGTCAGCGTCGGTGTCCGCGCTCACGTCGAGCGTGGCGACATCCTGCGGTGATCCGAGGCTGCCGCTCGCATTGTCGCCACATGCACCCAGACAACAAACAACGGACAGGGCTGCCATGCCGAGAACCGTACTGCTGTAGCGCCGCAAGTGTGCTCGCATGGATACTCCTGCAGAAATGAAGAGCGTGTTGGCTCTGTGTGGAGTTTGATGTCGCGACAACGGCGGTAGTTGGGATAGTCTACTGCCGACACCAGGCGTGTTTCGCGACCACACGAGAAACACTCTCACAAAATCATGGCACAACATCAAGAGTGCGTATGTCACGACGAGCAGCGTCGATTCTGGTCTCATCGGTCTCTGACGCGTCCGGGCAGCAGCGCCCGGTGACGCCGGCCATTGTTCAGACGACGACGTTTGTAATGGACGACGCCCTGAACGAGGCGATGGCGCGCGGCGACTACCGTTCGCAGTTTCTGTACACCCGCATGGGTAACCCGACCGTAGACGCGTTGCAGCGACGGGTAGCCGAGCTGCATGGAGCGCAGGACGGGGTGGCGACGGCGTCGGGCATGGGCGCAGTGAGCGCAGCCCTCTTTGGGTTGACGTCACCGGGCACCACCGTGATTGCCGACCGGCAGTTGTATGGGGTGACGGCCGGGTTTTTGCGCCGCTATCTGGAGCCGGCCGGCCGCAGGGTGGAGTTTGTCGATCTGGGCGCCGCAGCCGAGCTGACCGCCGCCCTGCAAAGAGCGCCGGGCGCCACGTGGGTGCTGGGTGAGACGATCTCAAACCCGCTGGTGCGGGTGCTGGATATCGCTGCGGTGGCGGCGACCGCGCACGCGCACGGGGCCCGGTTGCTGGTGGACAATACTTTTGCGGGGCCGCTCGTGTGTCGCCCGCTGGAGCACGGCGCCGATGTGGTGCTGGAGAGTCTGAGCAAGTCGTTTGCCGGGCACAGCGACGTACACGGAGGGGCGCTCGTGGGCTCGCGGGCCGACATGGAGCTTTGCTGGCAGGCCATGCTGCATTTCGGCGCCTGCCTGGACCCCCACGCATCGTGGCTGATTCAGCGCGGGTCGCGCACCCTGAAGGTGCGAACGGATGTCGCCTGCCAGAATGCCGGTCGGGTGGCGCGGTTTCTGGAGTCGCACCCGGCAGTGCTTCGGGTGTGGTATCCCGGGCTGCAGGCCGCGTCGTTGCCGCAGGGGTTACTCTCTGATTTCGGCAGCATGCTGAGCTTTTCGGTGATCGGTGGCGACGAGCGCGCGCTGCGCGTGCTGGATGCGCTGCAGGTGGTGGTGCCAGCGACGTCGCTCGGTGGGGTCGAGAGTCTGGTGTCGTTGCCGTTCAACACGTCCCATCGCACGCCCGAGGCACAGGCGATGATCGGGCTGCTTCCGGGCACAATCCGGCTCAGCGTGGGCATCGAGGATGTGCAGGATCTGATGGACGATCTGGACTCGGCGCTTCGGACGAGCGCGTGAATGCTCGACGCTGAGGTTGCCCGGGGTACGGCCGAGTGCCCATTCCGGGAGTCTGAGTACGCTGCAGCTGGTGGGCAGGGCGGTGGCCGATTCCGGTGACACCGTGCGTTGTCGCGGTTGGTCGTGAGGACGCCCGTCTTGCCAAGGTCAGGCAGACACGGCATGCTGCAGGGCCGTTATTGTCCACCCATCGGATTGTCTTCATGCGAGTGTATTCGTCGATCACAGAGACTACGGGCCGCACGCCGCTGGTCGAGCTTCAGCGTGTCACCGAAGGGTGCGTGGCGCGCGTGCTGGTGAAGGTGGAGTATTTTAATCCCCTGTCGAGCGTGAAAGATCGCATCGGCAAGGCGATGGTCGAAGACGCAGAGCAGCGTGGACTGTTGACTCCGGGGACGGTGATTATTGAGCCGACGTCGGGCAATACGGGGATTGCGCTGGCGTTCGTGGCGGCTGCGAAAGGGTATTCGTTGATTCTGACGATGCCCGATGCAGCCAGCGTCGAGCGACGCAAACTGCTGAAGCATCTGGGCGCTCGCGTCGAGCTGACTCCGGGCGCGCTGGGCATGATGGGCGCTGTGGAGCGTGCTCGGCAGTTGGCGAAGGAGCAGGATAAGGCGCTGATTTTGCAGCAGTTTGAGAATCCTGCGAATCCGGCGGTGCACGAGGCGACGACCGGCCCCGAGATTTGGGACGACACAGACGGGCAGGTGGACATGTTCATCGCCGGCGTGGGCACCGGCGGTACGATCACCGGCGTCACACGGTATCTGAAGCGGCAGCTGGCGGATATTCGGGCGGTGGCGGTGGAGCCCGAGACGTCGGCCGTGATTTCGGGAAAGCCACCGGGTCCACACCCGATCGAAGGCATTGGCGCAGGCTTCATTCCATCGAACCTGGACACGTCGCTGCTGGATGAAGTGCAGGTGGTGAGGGCCGATCAGGCGTTCCGGATGGCGCGTCGTCTGGCAAATGAAGAGGGGATCCTTGCAGGTATCTCGTCCGGTGCCAACGTTGCGGCAGCGGTCGACATTGCCCGACGTCCCGAGATGGCCGGAAAGACGATTGTGACTGTGATCTGTTCCTGCGGCGAACGTTATCTGTCGACGCCCCTGTTCAAGTAGGCATCCATGGCTCTGAGGGACTGGCTCAGCGTCCGACCCGCGCCGGCGGCGATCAATCGAACGCCCCGTGTAAAAATGACCCCACCCTCTCCAGACCCGCGCGGTTTGCTGGAGTATCTGGAGTTCATCAAAGAGGACATCGAGGCCGTGTTGCAGAACGACCCCGCTGCGCGTCATGCGCTCGAGGTGATCCTGGTGTATCCCGGCCTTCACGCGATCTGGATGCATCGGGTGACGCATGCATGGTGGAAGAGCGGAGCCGTGCTGGGACCACGCCTGCTGGCGCACTTCAACCGGTTTCTGACGGGCATTGAAATTCACCCGGGTGCCCGATTTGGCCGCAAGGTGTTCATTGACCATGGCATGGGCATCGTCGTCGGCGAGACGGCGACCGTGGGAGACGAGTGTCTCATCTACAAGGGCGCGTTGCTGGGCGGCACGTCGCTGGAGCGCGCTGAACGGCACCCGACGCTGGGCAAAGGCGTGGTGGTGGGCACGAACGCGTCGATTCTGGGACCGATTCATGTAGGCGACGGCGCGAAGATTGGCTCTGGCTCCGTGGTGGTGAAGGACGTGCCGGATGGAGCGACGGTGGTAGGGGTGCCGGGTAAGCTGGCGCAGCAGCGCAGAAAGTCGCCGGTTTCGCTGGATCATGCGGACCTGCCTGACCCGGTCGCCGCCCTGCTCAACTCGCTGGTGGAAGAGATCGAGCATTTGCGTTCGCGGGTGGCGCAGCTGGAGTCGGTGAGTCCACTGGCGGGGCGCGAGGACGAACACAGCGCCTTCACCGGGCCGGGCAAGTGACGGGCTGGGATCCGGACTGGCAGCGTCTGGTGGACGAGAAATTCGGCGAGCCGATGCCGCTGGTCGGTGCGCTGCCGGATCCGATGGTGAGTGCGTGTGCACACGTGCTGGTGGCGTACCCGTTTGCGCGCATTGCCGGGCTGCGGCACTGGCGCGAGTCTGCGACGCTGGCGGTGCCATCGGGCACGGGTTATCTGGAGTTGAATGTGTGGGAGATCTCGACCTGGTGTCGGTTGATCCAGCGCTCGCATGGCAGG
>JAGWVZ010000375.1 GCA_018970625.1 Myxococcales bacterium
TTGATGAGCGGCATGCCGAAGAGAATGGCGAGGCACAAACCGCCGATGAGGGTGGTCTGCGGGTTCAGGTGTGCGATCGAATGTGGAATCTCCGCGAGGATTTCGATGGGTTCATGGCCCTGTGGGCGCACGCCGAGGATGGTGTGGATCTGCTTGCCGGCGATGATAATGCCGATGGCGGCGAGCATGCCGTGGACGGTGGCGATGGGGAAGAACTCGCCCAGAATGCCGGTGCGGAAGATGCCGAACAGAATCTGGAGCACGCCGGCGACCACACCGACGCCGAGGGCGAGTTTGTAGCCGAGCGCGGCGTCTCCGCCGCCGAGCTCGGTGACAGCGCCGAGCACGATGACGATCATGCCGGCTGCGGGCCCCTTGATGGTGAGCTCACTGTTGGAGATCAGCGGCGCGATAATGCCGCCGATGATGGCGGTGAAGATACCCGCGATGGGCGGGTATCCGGATGCCATGGCGATGCCGAGGCAAAGCGGCAGGGCAACCAGGAAGACCAGAAATCCGGAGAAGATGTCGTGGCGAGCCCAACGACGGAAGCCGTCCAGGTTGCCGACGGGAACGGGGCCGGCGAGCTCGGGTGAAACGGGGGCGGAATCATGGGTCATGGGGAAGCCTCATTGTCGGCCGTAGCCGTGCATGGAGAGTCGTAAAGACCGCCCGGTCCGGCGGTCATGCAGACAGAGTGCGCGTTCGAACGGGGGGTCCGAAGGCGCACCGAAGGGGCGCCGACCTGCGGCGCAGGTCGGCGGTGCCGTCAGACGTGATGGTGGCGCACCGGAGGCGGACGCGGGCCAGCCGTCTGGGCAGGGTCTGCAGTGGTGGATGGGATCTGATGTCTGGCGACGTCATCGATGCGGTGCAGCGCAGGCTGCCGCGTCCTGCCACCCGTCAAGAATCGAAGTGGGTGGTGCAGGAGTGACGTGTCCAGGGAACGCGCTGTGGGTTCCAGTTCGGACTCAGCGCAGGGCTCGAGCCGGGCAGCTGCCAGCGGGAAAGAGGGGCTTGCTCTCAGGGCGCTGTGACCCCAGACATCGGCCTCTGTGTACTGGTCGTTGTTGCGCTGAAGGCGGATGAAGGGGTGGGCGATTTCGGCCGTGCCGGAGAGATCGCAGACCTGAATGAGGTGTTCGATGGAGGGCGCAGGCCCCGCCCAGCTGGCCTGAGGCGCAGGGGGTTGCCACGACCACGCGCTGCAGCTGAAGATCAGCAGCAGGTGTGCCAGAAGCGTGCTTAAGATGGGGCCGTACCGCATACAGGGGTTCCTGTACGCTTGTGTCGAACGGTGCGCAAGTGATGTGAGCGCACTGCAAACAAGCCGCGTTGTCCGCTAATGACGCCGTGCGGCATAACTGCCGCTTGCGGCGGCAAAATCGCATTGCTAGGGTGCTGGTCATCTGTTTCTGAAACTGGAGAGTTCATGCGCACTTCCAAACGTGCCACGGCCCCGTTGGCTGGCAGTCTGCTGGTACTGGTTCTAGCGTCGTGTGGTGACTCGGGTGTCTCGGGTGTCGTCGATACGGGCGTTCCTGATCTGGACGTGAGCACCGACGGCGGTGACACGGTCGCTCAGGACACAGGCACGCCGGATACGCCAGGGTTACCCGACATTGCCGGCGATACGGACGACGCATCCGACGACGTGGGCGCCGACGCATCGGACGGTTCCGGTGAAGCGGACGCTGATGGTCCGCGCGCCGACGGCGAGCCCTGCGATACCAACATCGAGTGTGAGTCGAACCTGTGCGTCAACGTGGACAGCAGCGGTGATGCGAGCGTGTGCACATCGCTGTGTGAGACGAACGATGACTGCCCGCGCGACTTTGACTGCATCCTGATCACCAACAGCGGCGGCGACGCCACGCGCATCTGCGTGCCGGTCGACCTGTGTGTCGACGGCGACGGTGACGGGTTCGGCATTGGGCCGGGCTGCGCCGGCGATGACTGCGACGACGCCGCTGATAACGTGTACGAAGGTGCCGACGAGCTGTGCGACCTCCTCGACAATGACTGCGACGAGCGCATCGACGAGAATCCCGTGGACGCCGGTGTCGACTGTGCGACCGGTTTTCCCGGGGTTTGCTCGCAGGGAACTCTGGTCTGTGTGGATGGTAACGTGTCGTGTGTGCAGGACAGCGCGCCGTCAATTGAGATCTGCGACACCGTGGATAACGACTGCGATGGTCTCACCAACGAGGGCGACGACGGCTTGCCGCTTTCGCGCGCGTGCTACGACGGCCTCGACTCCGAGATCGGCGTGGGACAGTGCCGCGCAGGGCAGCAGATCTGCGAAGCGGGAGGCTACTCGGCCTGTCGGAATCAGCGCACGCCACTCGCCGAGACCTGTGATGGCCTGGACAACGACTGCGACGGTGAGCCCGATGAAGGGCTGACCTCGCTGCGCTACTACCCCGATGCCGACGGCGACGGTTTTGGCGACGCGAGAGCGGAAGGCACGCTGGCCTGTGGACGCCCGGCCGGGTTTGTCGAGAACCGGGCCGACTGCAACGACGCGGTCGCTACGGCCTACCCGGGCGCCTCCGAGGTGCCTGGTGACGAGGTGGACTCGAACTGCGACAGCTTTGAGCTCTGCTACCTCGACGCCGACAACGACGGCGCCCGCCCCAGCCTGACGGCCACCGTGCTGTCAGCTGACCGCGACTGCACCGACCCGGGCGAGGCCGTGGCGGCTGACCCGACAGGTGACTGTCGTGACGATAACGCCAGCATCGGACCTTCGGCGACCGAAGTTCCCGGCGACGGTGTTGACAGCAACTGCGATGGTCAGGAGCTGTGCTACGTGGATGAAGACTTCGACGGCTACCAGGACTTCGAGGGGTTCACGGTGGCCAGCACGTCGCTCACCTGCGATGAGCCGGGCCTCATCGACGACTCCGTTCTGGACGGCGACTGCGACGACGCGGAATTTTCGGCCAACCCCGGCGCGATTGAGGTGTGCGACCTCATCGACAACGACTGTGATGTCAACGTCGATGAAGCTGCCCGATGCTACGAAGATGGTGACTTCTGCGATATCGACGCTGACTGCCGCAGTGGTTTCTGCGACGCAGGCGTTTGCGCCGACAGCACCGGTTGCAACGTACCCGGAAGCTGTCCGGGACGCCTGACGCTTACGACCGGCGGCGGCTCGCTGCAGAACGACAACTGGCGACTGGACGTGAGCACCGGTTTCCCGGTGCAGGGCGATGCCGCCACCTCACCCCGCTTTACCCTTGTGGTTGGTCCAGCGCCGTATATCGCCGGACCCCGCTGATTTTCAGGGAGACTCCTATGAAGCGCTTCATTCAACGCATGATCCTGGCGGCTGCGCTGTTGATGCCGGCCGTGGCCGTCGCCTCGCCCAGCATGATCCCGGTTCAGGGTACCCTCTATGACGCCACCGGGCGCCCCGTGTCGGGCACCCTGCCGGTGACCTACACCCTGTACGCCGACCCGGATGGGGCTACCACGCTGTGGGCAGACGCAATCCCCACGCTGTTCACCAACGGTATCTTTACCACCTACCTCGGTTCGGAGAGCCCGCTGAATCTGGTGCTGTTCCGCGACTACGAGACGGTCTGGGTGGGCATCGCCATCGACGGCGATGCCGAGATTGGACGCTTCCGCGTGGCCACCGCGCCGTTTGCTGCCTACGCTGACTTCTGCGGCACCGCAGCCGTGCTGTCGGCCGATGGCTCAACGTCAGTCGTCAACGCGACCATCGCCACCGCCGACGGCCGCTACGCTCCGCTGAGTCATCGCACGCCCTGGGCCACCATTGATGGCATCCCCGCCGATCTGGCCGATGGCGACCGTGTGCTCACCGAGGCCGAGGTCGACGCCTTTGTGAGCAACAACGGCTACCAGCTGACGTCGGATTCGCTCGCGTGGAGCCGCCTGACGGGCATTCCTGCCGATCTGGCCGACGGCGACCGTGTACTCACCGAGGCCGAGGTCGATGCCTTTGTCAGCAACAACGCTTTTGTGACCACCGTGGTCGGTGATTCGCGCTATGCCCTCGCTTCACATCGCACGCCCTGGAGCACCATCGACGGCATTCCTGCCGACCTCGCCGACGGCGACCGTGTGCTCACCGAGGCCGAGGTGGACGACTTTGTGTCGGACAACGGCTTTGTGACCACGGCGGTCGGCGATTCGCGCTATGCGCTCGTCTCACATCGCACGCCCTGGACCACCATCGATGGTATTCCTGCCGACCTCGCGGATGGTGACCGTGTGCTCTCTGAGGCCGAAGTCGATGCCTTTGCCAATAACAACGGCTATCTGACTCAGGCGGTGGCGGATGGCCG
>JAGWVZ010000376.1 GCA_018970625.1 Myxococcales bacterium
GCCCGTCAGGTTTCGGCAGGTTCGGCGGCGTGCGGTGCCTGTCTCAGGTTCAGAAAACGTTGTTGCAAGCCGTTGCAGCGACGCAGATACCCTCTTCGCAGGTCGAGGACGCGCAGTCGAAATCACCGACGCAGGGTCGACCGTTTTCACGCCGCGGCTCGCACACCAGCTCATCGTTGCAAAAGGAATCTTCTGTGCACTCCGCTTCGCCGCAAGGCTGGGCTTGCGCGATCGATTCCCGTTCCACACAGATCAGGCGTGTGGAGTCGCCGTCGGAGGTAGGCAGGCATTCCTGATCGTAGGAACAGGTCTCGTAGCACGAGCGTTCTTCTCCGACATTGCTGCACGACAGCAGACACGGGTCGCCCGGGCGGGTGTTTGCACAAACGGGATTTTCAGCGTCAGCCGACGCGAGCGCACACAAACCGCTTCGGCAATCGAAGTCGTTCACGCATGGCTCGCCGTCATCGGTGTTCGGCACGAGGACGTTTTCACACCCGGACAGGGTATTGCCAGGCGTTGCGTCACATGACAGCGCGCGCAAGTCCGAGGTGCAGCGGTCGGCCAGCGCGCCATCCCAGGTGACCCTGCCGGCCTGCACGGAGGCTTCGATGGCCATCATGCGGACTTCATCGTTGAAGACAGCGAACAGGGCGGCTTCGCAATCTTCATACGATGCGATGGTGGGTTCGCCGAGCTCTTCCCAGTCACAACAGTCATTGACACGACCACAGATCGCGCTGGTGACCGCCGCCGGGAATTCATCGGGGGTCAGGGTCCCGGCCGGGTCGTTGTCGGAGCCGCAGCCGGCGCAGGCGAGTAAACTGAGTAGCACGACAGAGACAGAGACACGCATTTGCAACCTCAACCGAAAGGGCGATGAAGCAGGATTGGGCCGCTTGGCACACGCATGTCAACGCCCACATGTGATGTACCCACCGATGTAAGCGGAATGAGCAAAAGAGCCCACGAACAACGCCAGATGGAGACAGGGTTGTCGTTGCACACGGCACGCTTGCCCGTGGAGCGTTGGCCGTGTTACCTTTGAGTTCAGGTAGTTGTAAGGCGGTTGCTACTGAAGGAAACGCGATGAAGCGCTTTGTTGGGTACTATTTCCTTTGTATTTCGCTCACCCTGATGGCGTGCACGGGCTCTGATGAGGACCGAACGGGAGCCGAGGGATCAGCTGATGCCAGTGACGGGCTGTCGGGCCGGGGAGATACATCAGCCGAGCTGGCCGACACGGATCTGGACCAGAGCAGCGAAGCCGACAGTCTGACAGAAGATAGCGCGACGGATGATTCTGAAACCGCTTCCGATACCGGGGTGCAGCCCGACTCTGAACCGCCACAGGACGTGAGCGATGACGCGGGCGACATCGCTATCGAGGAGCCCGACGCCGTGGACGTCGGCCCGGATCAGGGAGATGCGGCCGCTGAAGATGGTGATGGTGGTTCGGAACCTGACAGCGTGGACGAAGACGCGGTCGATCCGGACGCCGCCGATGCGATCGATCCGGACGCCGCCGATGCGATCGATCTGGACGCCGCCGACGCGGTCGATCTGGACGCCGCCGACACGGACGCCGGGGACCCGGACGCTGGTTCGCCAGGCTGTCCTGCTGGCTTCAACGACGTGAACGGCGACGGTACGCTGTGCGCGAACATCGACGAATGTGAGCTTGGCGTATCGGACTGCGATGGTCTGGTGACCTGTACCGATACCGAGGGCAGCTGGTCGTGTGGGGTGTGTCCCGCTGGCTTCGACGACGTGAACGGTGACGGCACGCTGTGCACGAACGTGGATGAGTGCGGCTTGCTGCTGGATGACTGCGATGGTCTGGTGACCTGTACGGATACCGCGGGCAGCTGGTCGTGTGGGGTGTGTCCTGCTGGCTTTGACGACGTGAACGGCGACGGTACGCTGTGCGCGAACATCGACGAATGTGAGCTTGGCGTGTCGGGCTGCGATGGTCTGGTGACCTGTACCGATACCGAGGGCAGCTGGTCGTGTGGGGTGTGTCCTGCAGGCTTCGACGACGTGAACGGCGACGGTACGCTGTGCGCGAACGTGGATGAGTGCGGCTTGCTGCTGGATGACTGCGACTCTCTCGTGTCGTGTACGGATACGCCAGGCAGCTGGCGTTGCGGGGATTGTCCGGCAGGCTATCGCGACGTGAACGGCGATGGGTCGCAGTGTGTGAATGTGGACGAGTGTGTGGAAGGTCTGGACAACTGCGACGCGCTGGTGACATGCACCGACACACTGGGCAGCTGGACCTGTGGGGCTTGTCCGTCAGGGTATGCGGATCCGAACGCGGACGGTACGCTCTGCCAGAACGTCAACGAGTGCATCGAGGGGCTCGACGACTGCGACTCGCTGGTCACCTGTACCGACACACCCGGCAGCTGGACCTGCGGCGCTTGCCCTTCGGGATACCGCAATGTGAACGGCGATGGTACGCTTTGTTTGAACATCGACGAGTGCTCCGAAGGGCTCGACGACTGCGACGCCCTTGTCACGTGCACCGATACGCCGGGCAGTTATAGCTGCGGGCCCTGCCCCTTTGGCTGGCGCGACGTTCGAGGCAACGGTCGGGTCTGCGAGTCGCGGTTTGCGTCACCACCAGCCGGTATGCCACAGTGTTACCTGTGGGGCACCTCCCACCTGAGAACCTTCGACGGGCTCGCCTATGACCTGCAGGGAGCGGGAGAATGGCAGATGGTTGTCGATCCGGGCGCGCTCGGCTTTGAGGTGCAGCTGCGTCAGCAACCGCTCTCCGGGTCGAATGCCGCGTCGCGTACAACGGCTGTCGCCATGCGGGTAGGCAGCCGGCGCGTCGAGCTGCGGACCAACGCGGGGAGCGTCGAATCGCTGGTCGATGGTTTGGTGGTTTCTCGTCCGGCTGCAGGCGTCGACCTGGGCGTGGCCTCGATTCACAACGTGGGCAGCACTGTTGTGGTCACGTGGGTAGCTGGTCCGCAGGTGCGCGTGACCCCCGTTGGCGCGCGCCTTGATGTCGAGATTTACCCCTCGCCGGCGCTGCGCGGAACCTTGCGGGGACTGTGCGCCGACGCGGACGCCAACCCGGTGAATGATGTTCGCCCGCCAGGCGGCGCTCCGATTCTGCCCCCGATCACGATTGAGAACCTGTACACGCTGCACGTGCATCCGTGGCGAGTCACGTCGTCCAACTCGCTGTTCACGTATGCGGCGGGCACAGGACCCGACACGTCGTTTGTGGCGACGTTCCCGCAGGCCTACATTGAAGGGAGCGATCTGTCGGCTACCGAACGGGCGCGATGGGAGCCGCAATGCCGGGCGGCTGAGCTGGGCAACCCATGGGTAGATGACGCGTGTATTCTGGACGCCAGCCTCGACACCATCGCGGCGGCGCTCGAGAGTGCGTCGCGAGTGCAGGACCCCGCTCTCATTCTGCCTCTCGACAAACCGCTTCCGTTTGCAAGCTGGCAGCAACAAGGGGTTCTCGCGAACGGAAACTGGACCGTTGCATCCAACTTCTTATCGGTCTTCCAGACGCTCAACGGCAACCCCACCTTCTTTGTGTCCCCCAACTCGTACTTGAACGTACTGATCGAAGGCACCATCGCAGTCGAGACCACCACAGACGATGACATCGTGGGCTTTGTGTTTGGCTATCGCAGCCCGTTCCGTGACGACCCCGACCCATTTTACACGTTCGACACCTACCTGTTTGACTGGAAGCAGATCGACCAGACCTTCAATGGTAACTTCAGCGCCGAGGGATATGCGCTGAGTTATCTGAACGGCGTTTTCCCGTCGGACTGGGTGCCATTCTGGTTGCGTACCGACCGGCTCAACCCCAACTGGACGGTGCTGGACACCCGGTACAGCGCTACCGACGGCTGGCAGGACAACCGGGTGAACACGTTCCGCCTGCTGCACACAGCACATCGCGTGGACATCTGGATCAACGGCGTCCGCATCTTTCAGGTGGCGGGCGACTTCCAGTCGGGTCACTTCGGTTTCTACAACTACTCGCAGCAATCGGTGCGCTATGCGAACTTCCGCGTTCGGAACGTCGATGCGTTCACGCTGTGTGGCGACGCCTATCCGGATCCCGGCGAGACGTGTGACGACGGTAACCTTACCGACGGGGATGGCTGCTCGGCCACTTGTCAGAGCGAAGGCTCAGGTGGTTAGCGTTTCGCATGACCCAGGCCGCGAAGTCGGCACGAGAATCACAGCCCCTACCCTCGCGGGCACGTTGAACAAGGCATGTCCGCGCATCCAGCTGTTTACCGTCGGCGTTCAACACCCCGGAGCGAGCCATGGC
>JAGWVZ010000377.1 GCA_018970625.1 Myxococcales bacterium
GTGATTCTGCCTGATCAATCAGGATCATACGGCGCTTCGCCTCGTGAGGACGAAAACGTGTCAATTGCTGCAACGCGCGCACCTGATCGATCTTGATGTACTGACCGTCGGGCTTCACCTCGACCATATCGGGGTGGTTCCCGGATTCCATCAAACGACACGACCGGCACGCGCCGCACGCATCATCCCCGTCCACCGCGCGCCCCGTGCAGTTCATCCAGGCCGCCAGCGCCCGAGCGGTGGTGTGTTTGCCCACGCCCGCCGGACCATGAAACAGGTTCGCGTGATGCAGTCGATCTGCTCTCACCGCGCGCCGTATCATCCCGATCGCTCGCTCCTGACCCAGAATCGTCGCCAGCCCGCTCATGTGCGTGCACCCCGACGCCTGAAACACACCAGAACCCCGAGGCTCATCAGCCACCACTCGCCCACCGCCGCCCTGCCTGCAGCCGCACTGACACAACCCGTCTCCTCAAACGGCGTCCGGCTGCCGTCATCGACCAGCACGATCACCACCTCGCCGCCCGAAAGAATCTCCCATCGCTCCGACACAAACGACGACGTCGCAGACACCACCGCCAGTCGATACATGCCCGGCAAAACCGACGTCCAGCCAAACTCACCGTTCGAATCCGTCACGGTTGCCTGCTCCTGACCCGCCACCTGATCGCGACCCGACAGGCTCAGGCTTGCGCCACTCGCCGCCGACCCATCCGGCAAAATCACCCGGCCACGCAACGCCACCGGAGCCGTCGGATACAACAACAACTCGAACATTGCACCCTGCGAGAACTCCACGCCGCTCGTTGCAGGACCGAAGCCCTCGGCGACGGCGACTACGGTCGCGCTGCCCGCAGGCACATCCGCCCATTCGAACCGCTCACCCGAGAGCGCCGTCACGAATGGCACGCCCGAACCTTCGCCCAGACGAACCGTCACCTCGCGCTGCACCTCAAACAACTGCCGCAAACGCACCAGCCCCGTGACCGTGACCCCTTCCACCGGGTCACCGGCGTCCAGCGAACCGTCCGAAATCGTGTCCTCGACCACATCGCTGCCAGCGTCCACCTGCACGTCGGTGAGCTCACTGTCACCCGAGGCATCGTCAACGGCGCCATCTTCGCCTGCCGAAGCGTCCGAATCGTTGGTCACATCCTGCACCGGGGTCGCGTCCTCCACAATATCCGGCGCGCTGCCCACATCGTTCACGACATCCGACTCGACGCCACTGTCCGTGTCGGGCGCATCGGGCGCGACATCCTGCTCACCAGCGTCCACAACGTCAGCCAGCGCATCGGCGTCAACGGCGGCGTCCACCACGTCCTCGGACGCATCCGGATTCACATCGGGCTCCAACGCGACATCCGTCACGTCGCCAACTGCGTCCGCGTCGACGTCTTCGGCAAATGCCGAAAAAGAAGTCGCGCACAGCGCTGTCAACACCAGAAAAACTCGAAACTCGAACACAATGCCACCGGGCTGCTGTTCATCGTCCGAACGTCACTAGCACACTTTCCGCGCCATCACATACCCTGCGTTTGGCAGGGCGTTCCACGCTTATGGCACCCTCAGGGAAACAAACGCGATCGCTCCGCCCCGACGCAGCTCCAGCTGCAGCGTTGCACCCGATGCACCCGACTCCCCCGCCGCCTCCACGTCCTCGGGGCTTCCCACTTCCACACCGGCAACCCGCACAATCACATCGCCGCTGCGTACACCGGCGCGCCCGGCAATCGAATTCTCGACCACATAGACGACCAGCACACCAACCTCCTCGCCCAGTCCCACCGACTCCCGGTCGACAGCGGGAAGCTCGGCCAGTCGCATACCGAACCGGTCGGTCGTTCCCGCTGCCACCGAACCTGCACCCGGACCCGGCTCCAGAATCAGATTCACGTCGAGCTCCATCGACGCTCCTTCCCGCTCCACACGCATCCGCACAGGTGTCGACGTGCCCGCGATCGCCACCAGCCAGGGAAGTTGCTGCTCGTCCTCCACGTCCAACCCATTGAACTCGATGATCACATCTTCCTCGCGCACGCCCGCGAGGGCCGCAGGACTCCCCGGCACGACATACGTCACCACTGCGCCACGCGGCGACGATACGCCGGCGCCCGACCCATGCCCGGCGGTCACCCGCTCCAGCGTTACTCCCAGCCAGCTACGCTGTATCTCACCGGCAGCCAGCATGGGCAGGAGCGCCTTTACCATGTTCACTGGAATCGCAAACCCAATGCCGTTCGCCTGACGGTTCACGGCCGAGCTCACCCCCACCACGTGACCATTGATGTCCAGAAGCGGTCCCCCGGAGTTACCCGGGTTGATCGACGCGTCAGTCTGTATGAAGTCCGTGTACATGGCCCGATTCTCGGGGCGAAGCCCACGACGCCCCAGCGCCGACACGATGCCAACCGTCACCGTATGGTCCAGACCCAGCGGGTTGCCGATGGCCACCACCCAGTCCCCCACTGCCAGCAGGTCGGAATCACCGAGTGGAACGACCGGATAAGGACCGGGCGCCGCCAGCCGAAGCAGGGCCAGATCCGTCGCCGGGTCCGTACCTACGACCTCGGCGTCGATGCGCACCCCGCTCTCCAGCACCACCTCCATGGACGCCGCTGATTCGACCACATGGTGATTCGTCACCACATACCCGTCCTCATGAACAATAAAGCCACTGCCCTGACTCAACTCCGGACCCGAGGTCAGACGACGACCTGACGGGCGGACCACGACGTTGATGCAAACGACCGCAGGTGACACCGCCGCCGCGAGCTCCCGAAAGGCGCCGAAGGTCAGCGGGTCATCGGCCGAAAAACGGCCCGTGCCCCCGTCCGTCCAGAGCGGTGACGGCACCTCGGTGGTTCCAGATGCGGCTGCATCGCTGATATCTTGCGCTACCGCGTGCGAAACCACCATCAGGCAGCACATCAGCATCCACACTAACCTTTGCGTTCCAGACATAACCTCTGACCTGAATCGAGTGCCACAATCTCGTGTACATCACTCCATGCAGGTGCAACACCCCTTGACCGAAGGCCACAGACACAACAGCGTTAGGGCAACGGGCTGGACACGGCAACGCTACGAAAAGGGGCTACGGCCAGGTCGACTCGCATTTGTACCACCCGAGAAGGAAACGCGTGAATCCTCACCCTCAAGGCGCAAAGCTGCTTCAGCGCATTCGAAACCGATATCCTCAGGATCGATATCGCCAGATTTACTGCAACCGCGACCTCGTCACCGACCGCGTGCAGTGGATTGGCTTCGATATGGATTACACACTCGCCATTTATCGCCGCGAAGTACTCGACGATCTGGTGCATCGCCTGACCCTGCGACGGCTGGTCGATACCCTGGATTACCCTGCGGAGGTGCTGGACATTCCCTTCGACCCGCACTTCGCCATTCGTGGGCTCGTGGTGGACAAGGCCAACGGAAACATCCTCAAAATGGATGCCCACTACTTTGTTGGACGAGGATTCCATGGATTCCGACCGCTGGACAGGTCGGAGCTTGAGCAGTACCGCAAACACCCACCTGTACTGGGCAATCGACGCTACGCGCTCATCGACACGCTGTTCGAACTGCCGGAGGCCTACATCTTCGCGGCCCTCGTCAACCTGCTCGAAGCCATCGACAAGCCCCGTGACTACGGGCGCATGGCCGATGAAGTACGTCGCATCATCGATACGATCCACGCCGACGGCTCTCTCAAGGATGTCATCGTCGCCAACCCCGAAGCGTACCTCTTTCGCGACCCGGACCTGGGCACGGCACTCCAGAAATTCCGCGAGGCCGGCAAGAAATTGTTTCTCATGACCAATTCCTATGCGCCGTACACGGTCGATGTCATGAACTTCCTTCTGGGAGCACCTGACGAAAAAGGAGAAGGCGGCTGGAAACAATATTTTGATATCATCATCACTGCAGCCCAGAAACCCGCATTCTTCCGAAGCACGCAACCCTTTCTCATCCTTGATTACACCCTTCAACCATCTGGACTTGAAGAACACGCCGGGTTCAAACCGGGTGTCATTTATCAGCATGGCAATATTCAGGAATTCGAGAAATTTATTGGCCTCGCCGGCGATGAAATACTCTATATTGGCGACCATATTTACGGCGATATTCTTCGCAGCAAAAGGGACTCTGCATGGCGCACCGCCATGATTATCCCCGAAATGGAAGATGAGCTCCGCACCATGCGCCGTGTGCAGGAAACGGTCGCACAGTGGGACCTGCACGAACGCGAATTGCGGCAAGTGGTCGATACCCTCGCCTTCGAAGCCGACCTTCACG
>JAGWVZ010000378.1 GCA_018970625.1 Myxococcales bacterium
TTGCAGCCATCGATGCGCACGGCATGGTGAAAGGCAGCGTTCGCAGTCCTGAGGGAATCGATATGCTTGAAGCGCTGGGTAAATGCAGGGACTTGCTGGATACGTACGGCGGCCACCGCGTTGCGGCCGGAATTGCGTTTGAGTTCAAGGATATCGATGAGCTTCGAGAACGGCTGTACGTCGCCGTCCGCGATCAACTACCCAAAGGTGAGCTCCCTCCCCGGATGCTGGACATCGATGCGACCGTCGAACTGGATGATCTGCATGACCGCGTCGTCCGTGAACTTGAAGATCTGGCCCCATTTGGAGCGGGCAACCCTGAACCCATTCTGGAGGCTCGAAAAGTTCAGGCGATTCAGGCCAAGACCGTGCATGGTGGCAACCTGCGACTACGCATTCGGCAGGGGAATCGGGTCTATGAGGCGTTCGGGTTTGGGCTAGGTCGCTCCTTCGACCTGCTCCGGCGTAATCTGGACATTGTGTTTTCCCCTCGAATTGTCCGAAACGGCGATCAGACCACCATCGAGCTGGTTCTGAAAGACTTTGCACCATCACGCTGAATTATGGCCCGTAGACGATATGCTTCGGACCTGGCTGGTCGCCAGAACAAAGGCCCGTCCGTGATAACGATCGCCGTGCTTACCGGGCTTCTTGTCTTTGTGCTGTTCGCGATGAGCCGAACCGGCGATGTCGTCAGTCGTATTCTCTTTCAGGGGATCGCCCCGAATGAAGGATCCGCCCCATGACTCGAGTCTATTCTGCCGAACTACTCAGCCTGTTCGATCCTCGATATCTGGAGTTTCAGTCGCGAGACATCGAACGCTTCGAGCAGGCGAGAGACGTCGTTGACTGGTCACAACCCATCGCAGCTGTCGAGATTGGTTCGAACCGGGGAGAGTTTCTCGAGGGTCTGGCCCGCGCCTATCCCGATCGACTCGTTGTCGGATTCGAGTGGCGTGCCAAATACTGCGAGCTCGCACGCGAGCGACTCGATCGGCGGGGCGTTCGGAATGCGGTGCTGCTACAGGGTGATGCAAAGATCGGTTTCCCGCTGTGTCTCCCGCTGAAATCCGTCGGAGAGGTTCACGTTACGTTCCCTGACCCATGGTGGCGAGCAAAGCACGAGAATCGAAGGGTTCTGGAGCCCTTGTTTATGCGCGTGATCGCGCGTCGTCTTGTGGACGGTGGCAGGCTGTATCTGAAGAGCGATGTGTTCGATTATCTCTACCGGGTTCGTACCTTTGCGGAGGTTTCCGGGGCATTTCGGCCGCTGCCCGCTCACGCCTGGCCTTCCGAGGTGAACTGGTCACTCACCACGCGGGAGACAAAATGCCGCAATGGAGCGATCCCGTATGGTCGCATGTATCTACAGAAGCACCCTTCATTTGATCCGACCCTACCATTGGTGCCGGAACGGGCAGACCAGTTTTATGTCGACGAGGAGGTCGACCCGCTGAGCCTCATTCGTGGCGCGCCGCTGGTTGACCGACAGCAACGCTGTACTCACGGGCGCCGTCGAAAATAATGTCATCATGGGTGTGGGCACTATTGCCCTTGCATGAATACGACTCTGCTGTCTGTTCAGGGACGACCCCAGAATACCTCGACGTACTCCAGCAGCGGTGTAAAACCTGCGGACGCTGTGCGGAGCTGCATCTCGATTTCAATGTATCGACCCGATGGCAATCCGCTCAGATCGGCTGTTGTGCCGGTGAACGGACCCGCCCACGGTGACCAACGAATTCCGTCTGCCGAGACACGAGCGTTAGAGAGCACCTCCGTTCGGTCCTGAAGTGTGCTTCGCCAAAGTATTTCATCAAACTGGCAGTCAGGCGCACCACAGTCGAACTGAACCGTCCAGAAGCCTCGGCGAGCTGTAAAATTTCGGAGCTGAAAGCCAGTCAGGTCTGAGTAGCTGTAGGGATTCAGTCCGACTGAAACCCGGTCCAACTCGACTCCCGTCGGCGAGAGTCGAACGACGTTATTGCTCTGATAGCAAGGTACCCAAACGCTCCCGTCGTTGGCGATCCCCACGCCGATTGGACCATCGCACACAGGGTACGTCCCTACGAAAGTCTCTGTTCGCGGGTCAAACTTTGCGACGCGGTTCGTTCCGTACGAGGCAACCCAGACAAATCCGTCACCGTCGATCGCGACACCGCGAGTGCGGTCCAGATTTGGGTTACTGTAGGTGCTGAAGGTGCGAAGCGTTCGATTGAAGCGCACCAGCGTGTTGCAGGTGAAATTACCCAGCCAGATGTCACCCGTTCCATCCACCGCAATCCCATAAGGGTTGGAACAGCCCGGAATCTGCCAGGTTCCCACCAGCGTATTCGTGTTGGTGTCAAACGCACCTAGCTGGCCATTGGTGTACGAGGGAATGTTGAGACTCGCGAACCACACGAGACCATCGGCATCGATTGTGATTCCATAGACCGGAACGCCCACGTAATGCGTCTCCAGAACAAGGCCTGTGTCGGGGTCCAGTCGACGAAGACTCATGTCATTGTATGTACCCACCCAGGGATTGCCTTCGCCATCAATCGCAATGCCGCGGGGCACAGCGTTGTTGGGGCCGACCGGTGCGTTGTACTGCACACAATCTGCTCCGGTACACTCACGGGCATCCACGCGGCTCACGGTGCCCTGCCCTGAAAAAGCGCGATTCGCCACGAATACGTTTCCATCGAAATCAACGGCGGTCCGACTGGGGCTCTGACCAACCGTGTATCGAGCTTCTTCGACTGCCGTTTCAGTGTTGATGCGGGAGACCGTAGCTTCGCCAGAGTTGGCAACCCATAGATAGGGCAGTCCACTGATTCGACTACCGAGCCTCAACGCCTCCGTGAAATCGATCTCAACCCCGTCGAGCTCCCCTTCCTGCCATTCGGCGGAGTTTGACCATGACTCCGAGTAGCATGGACGACCGCACTCGCCGCAAATATTGACCAGCCCTTCATCGACCAGACCATCGCAGTCATTATCAACCGCATCACAGCAGAGCGCTCCGCACCCCTCCTCGGGAAGTACATCAGCGATACACTGCCCGCATGGATTCCGAAGAAACTCATCCACCTGCCCATCGCAATCGTTGTCGAGGCCATCACAAACTTCAAGGTCGGCTCCGCAGACCGAACAACCACCCGCGGCTTCATCTGTCAGGCCATCGCAATCGTTGTCCAGCCCGTCACAAATCTCGATTCCGGGCAGTATCGCGTCCCTGCAATCGTCCCACTCCTCTCCGGAGGAATCACAGGCACGCGAGCCGTCACGGCAAACGCCGACGTTTCGCTGTGAGGGTCGCCCTGGCCAACAAGTGGCCTCTCCATCAGTACATGGGCACCCTTCGTCTACTGTTCCGTTGCAGTCATTGTCCAGTCCGTCCGTGCAGACCTCGAACAGGTCGTTGGCGTTGCACGTGCCGCACAGGTTAGTCAGCCCTTCGTCACTCTCGCCGTCGCAGTCGTTGTCGACGCCATCGCACACCTCGAGTCGCTCGGGCTGCCCACACTCACCACATCGATTGGCGAGACCTTCATCCGTCAACCCATCGCAGTCATTGTCCAGCCCATCGCACACCTCCGTTGTGGGCAGGACCTCACCCAGACAGGCAACAAATCGGTCGTTCTCGCAAACACTGATGCCGCCGGCGCACACTCCATAGCCAAGAGTAGAGGGCCGCCCCGAGTAGCACGGCTGACTGACGCGTCCGCCACAGTTGCAGTCGTCCAGCTCATCGACGAGGCCGTTGCAGTCATTGTCGAGTAGGTCCCCACACACTTCCGGAGGAACAAAACCGCAGCCACCACATCCGTTGGAGACGCCTTCGTCCAGCTCACCGTCACAGTCGTTGTCTACTCCGTCGCAGATTTCTTCGCCCGGAAAGCTATTATCGCACGGGGTCCAGTCACCTCCGAGACAAGTGCGGAGACCATCCTGACAAACCCCCACACCCTGCAACTCAGCGGCACCTTCGTAACAACTTTCGACGGCACCTTCGACACACCGGCAGCCTTCATCCACACGCTGGTTGCAGTTATTGTCAAACCCGTCGCAGAGCTCTTCAGCGCCCGGAAACACGATTGCATTGTTGTCGTTACAGTCCTCGCCAACTTCACAGAAGGAGCCGAATCCGTCTCGATCGGCATCAGTGCAGGAGGTTAGCGCGCTACCATCTGCGACCTCAACATCTGACTGTATGTTGAGCGTGTCGGCCGACGACGAATCCGGCGTTGTCGCATCATCTATGGA
>JAGWVZ010000379.1 GCA_018970625.1 Myxococcales bacterium
TTGTCGATGGTACGGCTATCGACCGAAGCCTCGTCCAGCGCCACTTCGGCCTCTATGGGTTCCATCGGGGGCGCTGTGGGTTCCGCGGCGCCCGGGGGCGGCGCTTGTTGCATGGGCGCGGCAAAATCTCCGAATCCACTGGAAGGTCCCCGGTAGTCCCAGGCTTGCTCGGAAGGCGCCTTTCCATAAAGATCCAGCTGCGGAAAGAGCGCCAGTCGGCTTTGTGAACCCACGAACTGCACCGACTGAATGAGCAGCACGACCAGCACCACCCAACGCGCACGGACCAGCCACCGGCCCAGACGTGCGCTGCCCAGTCGCTCGGCCAGGAGCGTCAGAATCACCGCGGTGAGCCATATCAGCTGCGGAACGCCGCGCTCGTGCCAGGCCAGCGCCAGCACCACAGCCGCCAGCAGCGCCGCGGGAGTGCCAAGCACCTGCCGAATGGCCAGCGCCACCAGCAACAGCACAAAGAGGTCCTGCAGGTTCCACGCGCGCACCCAGCTTCCGAATACCTCGTCGGCGCCCGTAACGCTGACGAGCGTCCAACCGGGCGGGGTCTGCAGATCCACGCGCAGCGTCGTCGCGTCGCGGTTCCAGCCGACTGCCGGAAGCTCGACACCGATGGGATAGACCTGATCGGCGCTGATTTGGATCGCACCCTCGCGCACTTCAACGCCAGCGAGCCCGCCGTTGTGGGTCGTGATGACCCGTCCGGCACCCTGCACATCGGCGCGTTGCAAGGCTCCGGCGAACGATTCCTGCAGGCGAGTTCCCTGCGACAGAGTGCCATTGACCAGGTCAGACGCCACGAAGCTGCTGCCGTCCGTGCGCAACCAGAGCGTGCGTTGCACCGACAGCGCATCCGGGGGAGGCGTAGATTCACCGCGGCGCAGCTCCTCAAACCGCAGGGTCGCCCCCTGCTCCATCAGAAACGCCGGCAGCGATTTCCACTCATCAGGGAGAGCCGTGCGCTGCGGATCGATTCCGGGAGCTCCAGACACCTGAACGCTTCGCACCGAAGGAACAGCCTCAAAAACCCATGTTTCAGAGCCTGGCCATACCCCCTGTTCCGTTAAAAACGAGATCTCGGCGATGGGACTCAGGCGATGCGCCATGATGGTCATGTCCCAGGTGCCAGCACGCACCTGCACCAGCAGCGTGCCATCGGCTGCCAGTCGCGCCGGCAGCGCCGTTTCGATACCGTGCGCGCGAAACCCTTCCGGCAGTACGTTGCCGAGGTTCAGCTCGCGGGGATCGCCCGATACCTGAAGGCGCAGGCGCGTGGTCAGGTAGGCCGGCACCGAATCGGTGAGCCTGCGCTGCACGTCAATCTGCAGTCGGTCCTGCTCACCGGCCTCGGCCGATTCGCCCGCATTCAGCCACAGCGTGCCCGTCGCCTCGCGCCGCGGATAGGGCACGGCGACCGAATCCACCGTCAGCGTCCCCAGCACCAGCTCGTCGGGAAGTCGAATGGATTCAGGACGCCGGCCCCACGCGAACTCCAGCGTCACGTCGTGCCACCCCGGCGTAAGCTCCACCAGCGGCTGCTGCCCGTTGCTGGCGATGGGTTGTGACACACCATCCACGAGCAACGCCGACGGCCAGACGTCCGCACTACCGGGCAGTCGAAGTGGCCCAGCCAGACCGACGAACGCCCTGAACTGAAGCGTCGCGCCATCGGCGCGCACGTCAAACATCGCGGGTGTGTTCCACTCGCACAGGTGCTCCTGTTGCCAGACCGGGCAAAAACGTCGCTCCTGTCCATGCATTACCCAGGGAATCCAGGCTCGCAGGCTCTCGGGTACACCTTCACCCTGCGGCGTTGGGAGCATGGGCAGGGCGGCGTCCTGCGCCGACACGAGCGGGGCGACAAGTGACGCGCAGACCAACACAAGGACGCGCAACCAGTGCGACAGACGAATCATGAGAGCTCCACAGCGATATTCCCGAAACAGGCAGACAACGACCGCACGACCCCGGGACCGCGCGCCGCCACCTGAACGCACACGTGCACCAAAAGGTCTATGGCTCGAACCACATCCTTTGGTCGCGCAGCGCATCATGAATGTGGCGTAGCATTTGTGCGTCACGCTTGCACCCGCACAAATCGTGCGCAGCTTCGCGTTTGTGCCCGGAACACCCCAACCTGGAGTCTGTCATGGAATCAAGGTCATCGCTGTTCTCTATGGGTTCTGTATCGTTCGCGTTTGTGCCGGTGCCTGCCTCGAACGGGTCGATGCGATTTGTGTCGCATACCATTCTGCGTGCATGGGTTCGCTATGCCCGCGAGTGTGAGGAGCGGGATATTGCGGCCGAGTCGTTGCATGTCTGGCTTGGCGAAGCTGAGGAATTTGACCCGTCTACAGAACGGAAGAACTAGAGGAGAGGCACTGCCCTGACGTCTGCCTTTGGGGTGGGCGTCAGGGGCCAACACCTTCCCCGATTACGTGGCCACAGGAACATGAAAAATAGCATTCACCGGGTGGATTTTGACACCTTTGGCGGTCCCGATGCGCTTGTTTACAGGGCGGCAGAGCTATCGGCTCCGGCGGCTGGTCAGGTGCAGGTGTCGCATCGGGTGATTGGGGTGAACTATCTGGACACCTACCACCGTAGCGGTTTGTACCCGTTGCCGTTGCCGGCGACTCCCGGCGTCGAGGCGGCCGGTGTCATTGTGGCCGTTGGGGACGGTGTGACCGGCTTCGCCGAGGGCGACCGTGTGGCGTGGCTGGCGTCTCCGGGTGCGTACGCCAGTGCGGCCAACGTAGCGGCCGACCGTGTGGTGCCGATTCCGGATGGCATTTCGTTTGAGACCGCCGCCAGCGCGATGGTCAAGGGCATGACGGCGGAGTTTCTGTTGCACCGGGCCATTGAGGTAAGGGCTGGCGATGCGATTCTGGTGCATGCCGCCGCCGGTGGAGTAGGCTCACTGCTGGTGCAGTGGGGTGCGAAGCTGGGCGCCACCGTGATTGGTACCGTTGGCTCGAACGCCAAAGCTGAATTCGCGCGCTCGCTGGGTGCGCACCACGTGATTGAATATCGCACCGAACCCGTCGTGGACCGGGTTCGCGAGCTTACTGGCGGACGTGGCGTGCGCGTGGTGTATGACGGAGTTGGCAAAGACACGCTCGCTCAATCATTGCAGTGCGTACAGCGCCGCGGGCTGCTCGTGAGTTTCGGACAGGCATCGGGCACCCCCGACCCGATCGCGGTCGGCGCACTTTCGGCTCAGGGTAGCATTTACGTGACCCGCCCTACCCTGTTTCACTACGTCGCCGAGCGCGCCGAACTACTGGAGTCCGCCGGCCGAGTATTCAGCGCCCTGCAGCGCGGCTGGCTGACGATCCCCGTCACGGCCCGCTTTGCGCTCCGCGACGCGGCGCAGGCGCATCGGTTACTGGAAGGTCGGCAAACGACGGGGGCGGTGGTGCTGGTGCCAGAGGAGTAGATTGGGCGTTGTGCCAAAGTTACTCGATGTATCGATGCCCATCAGGCGTTGGCCTCTGTTTCCAAACATGCGTCGGGCTGTCTGCGCCGCGCGCGGGCTTCCTGGCGCAGGCATGGTTCGGAGGGGTCGGTTAGTACGCGCCGATGGAGCTCGGAATGGCCGCGTGCGGTATCCAGGCTGAGCCACGATACCTCGTGGTTGAGCACGGACCCGCTATTCAGGTAAGCGCCGGAGTCGGTGTGAACCTGACAGGCGCGATGTGTGTGGCCCGTGACAATGACGTCCGCACCGGCAGATTGCGCCAGCTCAAGCGCAGCGATGCGGTAGGCGGTGTGCCCTGCCTCGGCGAGAGTCGAACCGGAGCCGACGCTGCGCTTATCAGGGGCGTTGTCGACGCGTCGATGTGCGTATTGTTCGAATGCCGAGAAGGTGCGTTCGAGGCCCGCGCGCAACAACCAACCTCCGAGATAAACACCCACGGTGGATAACCAGCGCGTCTTGCTGGAGTTATCGAGTACATCACCGTGCACAAACAGGTACCGGTCGCCGCCCGCCTGATGTGTCCACTGTTCCCGTGCACCGGTCTGCTGCGCGACACGGTCGTGATTGCCACAGAGGTGTTCGTACATCGGCTTCTCGAAGCGCTCGGCGATGCGTGCGTGCGCACGGCGGGCGCGATAAAGCATACGTGTCGAAGAACCCGGACGTGTGGGGTCCGTTAATGTCTCCCAGATATCACCGAGCAAAACAATGCGCTCGTGATCTGCCTCGAGCTCATCGAGCCAGTGCAAC